>JAUSQH010000457.1 GCA_030652895.1 Alphaproteobacteria bacterium | reverse complement strand
GGTGGCCAGCGCCAGCGGGTAGGACTAGCGCGCGCCCTGCATGGCGATCCAGCGTTTATTGTGCTTGATGAGCCTAACTCCAACCTCGACAATGATGGCGAAGCAGCTCTGGCGCGAACAGTTGCCGATTTGAAGGCGCGCAAACGCACAACTCTGGTGATCACACATCGCCCCAGTCTGCTTGCTTCTGTTGATTATATTATGGTTATGCGCGAAGGAATGATTGAAAAGTTTGGCCCCAGGGACGAGATTTTAGGACAATATTTGCGGCCAGCGGCCGTACCCAGCGCGCCGGCTGAACCGGGGGCAGACAGGGGTGGCGTTGCTGTGGTTAATCCGGCATGAGCTTGCAAGACTTTGCTATCCGCCTGGGTCTTCACCAGGACGGACAGGACGATTTCAACTTCAAATCTGTATTCACCAATGCTGTACAACGCGTGCAGGAACTGTTTACGCGCGCCGATCAGCAAGAGAGTGACGCCGGTGGACTAACAGATACCCGCAGACCACTGGTGGTTGGCGGAATAATCATCCTGGTGACATTCTTTGGGTTCGGCCTGTGGGCCGCCATCGCGCCAATCGATAGCGCCGCCATCGCACCTGGATTTCTGACCGTGCAGTCAAGCCGGCGCACCATCCAGCATCTTGAAGGCGGGATCGTGCAGGAAATTTTCGTCAAGGACGGCATGACGGTAGACGCCGGCGACGTATTGATACGCCTCGACGAAACGCGGGCCAAGGCGCAGAATGATATTCTGCATGCCGATCTTGATTCGCAGCTCGCGGCCGAAGCGCGCCTGTTGGCGGAACGCGATGGCCTTAGCACGCCTGTCTTTCCCAAAGAGGTATTGGAGCGCGAGTCCAATCCGACGATTGCCGCCCTTATGGCGGGTCAGCGCAATGTGTTTGACACACGGTCAAGTTCGCTTTCCGGACAAAAATCCATTTTGCAGCAGCGCGTAGGCCAGTTCGAACAGCAGATCGAGGGGCTGCGCGCTCTGGTGACCGCGAAAGGGACACAGGCGCGCCTGATCAAAGAGGAACTGAAGGATTTATCCGGCCTGCTGGAACGTGGTTACGTCACCAAGACACGTGTCCTGGCGTTGCAGCGGGAGGCGGCGCGCCTTGAAGGCGAACGTGCTGAACATATGTCGGCGATCGCGCGTTCCCAACAGGGGATCGGCGAAGCCAAACTGCAAATATTTCAGCTGGAAAAGTCCCGGCAGGAAGAAATCGCGCGCGAATTGCGCGACGTGCAGGCCAAAATAACGGAGCTGCGCGAACGCATGGTCGCCGCCAGCGACATGCTGCGCCGGATCGATATTGTCGCGCCGGTTTCCGGCACCGTCATGGATCTGGCCGTTCATACCTCAGGCGGCGTCATTGGACCTGGCCTACCGCTCATGGATATCGTGCCGCTGAATGATGTGTTGGTAGTCGAAGCGCATATTAATCCGATCGACATTGACACCATACGTCCCGGCAGCGAAGTCGCATTGCGCATCAGCACTGTGGATAGCCGCAAGACACCGGTTATCAACGGCGTACTGGAAACCATTTCCGCCGACCGCACGGTGGACCAGCGCACCGGCGCCGCCTATTATAAAGGGCGCGTCATAATCCCGCCTGATCAGCGCGAACTGCTTGGCGGCCTGACCTTGCGCAGCGGCATGCAGGTGGAGGCGTTGATCAATCGTGGTGAACAGACCGCTCTGCAATATGCGCTGAAGCCGCTGACCGAAGCCTTTGCCAAATCGTTCCGCGAAAAATAGGGCCAGCTAAAGCCATGCCGGTAAACTTCCGCACTGCCACACTGGCGGCCATCGCCCTTCTGATGTTGGCCGCTCCCGCCCGCGCCGCTCAGTCGCTTGAGGAAGCGCTGGCGATGGCCTATCGCAGCAATCCGCAATTGCAGGCCGAGCGCGCCCGCCAGCGCTCGACTGATGAAGGCGTCGCACGCGCGCTTGGCGGCTTTCGTCCAACAATTGTCGTCACAGGAGAAGCAGGCCGCGCCGTTGATGAATTCCGCACGCGCAACAGCTTTTCTGGCGCCACGAACATCACGGATGTTAATCGTGGGCCGCGCACCTATCAGGCGCAAATGCGCCAGTCCATCTATAACGGCGGTCAGACCATATCGGATTACCGCCGCTCGGAGGCTATCGTCGAACAGGGCCGCGCGCGCCTTATATCGGCGGAACAGGCCGTGCTGAGCGAAGCCGCGCGGGCTTATGTCGACGTCGCCCGCGATTACCGCGTCGTTCAGCTTACGCGCGATAACGTTGAATATTTAGCAGAGGTGCAAGAGGCCATTCGCGCCCGTTTCGAAGTTAAGGACGTCACCAGAACCGATATCGCGCAGGCGGAGGCACGGCTGGCCCGTGGTCTTGCAGACCGCCAGGCGGCAGAAGGCGCGCTGGCCAGATCGCGTTCCGCCTATGTGCGAGTTATTGGCGAAGAATCCCTTACCGGGCTCGAGATGCCATCGCCGCCAGCCAATCTGCCAGATTCGCTGGATAGGGCATTGGACGATGTGGAAAATAATCCGGACCTGGTCGCCGCCCGCTTTCTTGAGGTTGCAGCCCGCGCCCAGATCGGGGTAGTGCGAAGCGGCCTGTTGCCGGATTTGTCACTGCGCGGGGCTGTGCGCCGGCAGGATGAGGCAGACCAGAAGCATTTTGAACGCGATACCGCCGAAGTGCTGCTGCAATTATCCATACCGATTTATGAAGGGGGCGTGTCGGCCGCGCAAACCCGTGAGGCCAAACATATTGCCAGTCAGCGCTTGCTGGAAGTCGAACAGGCTACCCGTGCCGCCGCGGACGCCGTGCGCGCCGCATGGGAGGCTCTGACGAGTTCACGGGCGCGCATTGCTTCTATCCGCGAAAACATCACCGCTGCCGAACTTGCGCTGGACAGTGTGACGGAAGAGGCAAAAGTGGGCGCGCGCACGGTGCTGGACCGGCTGAATGCGCAGCAGGAACTGCTGGACGCCAGTGTCTCGCTGCTCCGCGCACAGCGCGATGAATTCATCGCCAGCAATGATCTGTTGTCCGCTATGGGCAAGATGACCGCACAAAACCTTGTCCTGGACGTGGAATTGTATGATCCCGTGGCAAATTACGCATATACCCGGGGGCGCTGGTTTGGCACCGGCATTACGCCTATCGAAAATCCTTCGACGGCGGCTGAATAGGGTTAAATCCGCCCCGGCGTCTATGTTATACTGCCGCCATGTCTTCCATCAGCCATGAACCGATGAGCGGCGCGGAAATGGCGGCCTTTGTGCCGCACCGTCCCGCGCGCCCGGATAAATCCGAAGGCGGGGTCCGGTTCAAGCTGGTATCGGATTTTCAGCCGGCGGGCGATCAGCCACAGGCGATTGAGGCGCTGGTGACGGGCGTCAATGAAGGCGAGCATGACCAGGTACTGCTGGGGGTCACCGGATCGGGCAAGACCTTTACTGTCGCCAAAGTGATCGAGGCGGTGCAGCGCCCTGCCCTGATCCTCGCTCCCAACAAGACGCTTGCCGCGCAACTGTATGGGGAGTTCAAAAGCTTCTTCCCCGACAATGCGGTGGAATATTTCGTATCCTATTATGATTATTACCAGCCCGAAGCCTATGTCGCCCGGTCTGACACCTATATCGAGAAGGAATCCCAGATCAACGAACAGATTGACCGGATGCGCCACTCGGCCACCCGGGCGCTTCTGGAACGTGACGATGTGATCATCGTCGCCTCGGTGTCCTGCATCTACGGCATCGGCTCGGTCGA
>JAUSQH010000455.1 GCA_030652895.1 Alphaproteobacteria bacterium | reverse complement strand
GAGACCAGTCCCCGGCTTGTGCTGGGCTTGCTGCTGCTGGATCTGGTGCTGCTGCTGGCTCTGGCCACACTGGTGGCGTGGCGGCTTGTGGCGTTATGGATGGCGCGCCGCAGTGGCACCGCCGGGTCGCGCCTGCACGTGCGTATGGTGACGCTGTTTGGTCTTGTCGCAATTACACCAACCATCATCATGGCGCTTTACTCAACGCTGACCATCAATCTGGGTTTTCAGGCCTGGTTCGGCGAGCGTGTGTCGCAAGTCGTCACAGCGTCGGTGAGTGTTGCCGAGGCCTATGTCGAAGAACACAAGATGATGATCCGCGCAGAAATTCTGGCCATGGGGAACGATCTCAACCGGGCCTTGCCCCTGTATTATCAAGACCGTAACGGCTTTTCTGATCTTGTTAATCAGCAGGCGCATTTACGTTCACTTGCTGACGCCTATGTGATCAGCAGCAGTGGCGACATATTGGCAAAATCGGGGATGAGCTTTTCAGGAATTTTCTCGCCCCCGTCCGCGAGTTCGATCGCCCGCGCGGCGGAAGGTGACGTGGTGATCCTGGCCAGCGAGCGTGACGCCCAGGTGCGCGCATTGTTGAAGCTTGACCGGTTTCTGGACGCATATTTGTATGTGAGCCGCTTTGTTGATCCAAGGGTGCTCAATACGGCGATGCAGGCGCGCCGGGCGGCCAGCGATTATGCGGCGCTTGAAGGGCAGCGCGGGGGCATTCAGATTGCCTTTGCATTGATCTATCTGGCGCTGGCGCTACTCGTCCTTCTTGCCGCTATTGCCATTGGCATCTGGCTTGCCAACCGGGTTGTGGAACCTATAGGCCGTCTGGCGGTGGCGTCCGAGCGCTTGCGCGATGGCGATCTGACGGCCCGTGTGGAAGATACGCAGGGGAATGATGAGATCGGTGCGCTGAGCCGTGCGTTCAACCGCATGGCGGGACAATTGGAAGGGCAACGCAGCGAACTGGTGGGCGCCAATTTGCAGTTGGACCGCCGGCGCCGTTTTACAGAAGCAGTATTGGGTGGTGTTACGTCGGGTGTGATTGGACTGGACGCCGACGGAAAGGTAAATCTGACCAACGGCGCCGCGATGAATTTACTTGATAGCCGAGGGGAAGATCTTGCCGGACTAAGCCTTGAAGAGGTAGTGCCGGAAATGCAACCATTGCTTCTGGACGCGCGGACACGACAAGGGCGTGTTGTTGAAGGCGAAATTAGTCTTGGCAGCGGTGACGCCGCGCGCAACCTTCTGGTCCGGATAGCGACGGTTGGTGACGCCACTGAACGCGACGACGCCGCATTGATTTCGGGGGACGATGGACGCACGGGCTTTGTGGTGACGTTTGATGATATTTCCGCTCTGGTCTCCGCACAGCGCACTGCGGCGTGGGCCGATGTGGCGCGACGGATCGCTCATGAAATCAAAAACCCGCTTACCCCCATTCAGCTTTCGGCGGAACGGTTACGCCGCAAATATAGCCATGAA
The DNA here is from genome assembly GCA_030652895.1 of Alphaproteobacteria bacterium. Lineage (GTDB taxonomy): Bacteria > Pseudomonadota > Alphaproteobacteria > UBA11222 > UBA11222 > UBA11222. Next base: position 9,822 of record JAUSQH010000455.1, on the reverse strand, counting down.
ATTTCTTCCGATCCGGAGGTTTTTCAACGCTGCACAGAAACGATCATCCGCCAGGTGCGTGAGATTGGCCGCATGATTGATGAATTTTCTTCTTTCGCCCGCATGCCTGCACCTGTGCTGCGTCAGGAAAATCTCGTTGAACTTGCGCGCCAGGCGGTGTTTCAGCAGCAATTGGCCGCGCCGCTAATCAATATTGACTTTACGCACCCTGAAACGCCGTTAAAAATATTTTGTGATCGTGCGCAAATCAGCCAGGCTTTGGTTAACATCATAAAGAATGCTGCCGAGGCCATTGAGACGAGAAAGCTGATGGACGGCGTTGAAGGACACATCGAGGTTCGCATCACTGTCGACAATGAGGAGCGCATAATTCTGTCGGTTCTGGATAATGGCTGCGGACTACCGCGCGAAATTCGCCGGCGGCTGACGGAGCCTTATGTCACGACACGCGAAAAAGGCACCGGTCTGGGGCTTGCCATTGTGCGCAAGATTGCCGAGGATCATGGCGCCCGCATCAGCATACAGGATCTGGCTGAAAGCGCGATTGCTCAGCATCCGGGTTTCGGGGATTCCGGAGCTATTGTGCAACTTATTTTCCCACCGCAGATACGCAATGATCCGTCCGATGTGGCGAACGACCGCGAATCTGTTATGAGTGACGAAAGCAACACAGCCATCGGTTCAATTTTTAAAACAGGTGCTTAATGTCGCGTGACATTCTTGTCGTTGATGATGAGGCAGATATTTGCGAACTAATTTCCGGCATTCTTGAGGATGAGGGATATCAGCCACGCACAGCCGTCTGCTCGGATACGGCCCTTGCCGCGATCGCTGGACGCCGTCCTTCGCTGGTGCTGCTGGATATCTGGCTTGAGGGATCAAAACTCGATGGCCTGCAGCTAATGGAGCGCTTGCGTCGCGACGATCCCGAACTTCCGGTAATCGTTATTAGCGGCCACGGTAATGTCGAGATTGCGGTGTCGGCCATCAAGAATGGCGCCTATGATTTTATTGAAAAGCCGTTTCAGACAGACCGTTTGCTGGTGACAATAGATCGCGCGATTGAAGCATCCCGGCTGAAGCAGGAAAATCGCGAACTGCGTATTATGTCTGGCGGCGAGACCAGCTTTGTCGGAGAATCCGCCGCCGCCAATCAGTTACGTCAGATCATCGCCAAGGTGGCCGCCACCGGAAGCCGTGTGCTGATTTCCGGCCCGGCGGGGTCGGGCAAGGAAGTGGTTGCGCGGCTATTGCATCACCAGTCGGCGCGCGTAGGCGGACCATTTGTTATCGTAAACGCCGCGAATATGGCGCCCGAGCGGATGGAGAAGGAATTATTCGGCGCAGAAGCCGAGAATGGCGGCCTGCCGGTGATCGGTTTGTTCGAACGCGCCCACGGAGGCACACTTTATCTTGATGAAGTTGGCGAAATGCCGATGGAGACCCAGGGCAAGATTTTGCGCATCCTGGTTGATCAGAAGTTTGAGCGTATAGGCGGGCGCAGTCAGGTTCAGGTTGACGTGCGCGTTGTATCGTCGTCGGGGGTTGATCTGCGGGAAAAAATTCTGGAAGGCGCATTTCGTGAAGATCTGTTCCACCGGCTTAATGTCGTGCCGGTACGCGTCCCGCCACTGACGGAGCGCCGAGAAGACATCCCGGTGCTGATTACGCATTTAATGCAGCGTCTTTCTGTCAGCTTGCGTACGCCCGCGCGCAGACTTTCAGATGACGCCGTAGCTACCATGCAGACCTATGACTGGCCCGGAAATGTGCGCCAATTGCGCAATGTCATTGAGCGGCTGCTGATTTTTGCACCCGACGATTCTGAACGGGCCATTTCCGGGGACATGTTGCCAGCAGAGCTTGGAGCTGCGACGCCGCTTTTGCTGCGCGCGGGCGGCGGCGGATCCAGTGAGATTGCAATGTCCCTGCCGCTGCGCGAAGCCCGCGAAATGTTTGAGCGCGATTATCTGATTGCGCAGATAGACCGGTTTGGCGGTAATATCTCCCGGACTGCCGCATTTATCGGCATGGAACGGTCCGCTCTGCATCGCAAATTGAAGTCTCTCGGTGCATATCCCAATGGCGGCGCCCAGGCGCAGATGGAAGGCGCCGATGCATAACAAATAGGATCGCCAGGCCGCGGAATACGCGGTGTTGGGAAATTGACCGGGACACATGATTAACTTTATATCTGAGGAATATTTCTATCGTGAAAGTGATTGTGTGCGGTGCCGGTCAGGTAGGATTCAATATCGCCAAACAACTGGCGACCGAGCATAACGACGTTACCGTTATTGATCATAGCGCCGAGCTAATCCGCAAAATTGGTGATACGCTTGATGTGCAGGGCATGGTTGGGCACGCCTCGCACCCGGATGTACTGGAGCGCGCGGGCGCTTCTGATGCGGATATGATTATCGCAGTTACACAGAATGACGAAGTTAACATGGTTGCCTGTCAGGTTGCCCATTCACTTTTTAATCTGCCTATGAAAGTTGCGCGAATCCGCACACAAACTTATTTGCAGAAGCAGTGGCTGAATTTATTCAGCCGCGATCATCTTCCAATTGATGTCATTATCTCGCCGGAAGTGGAGGTGGGGCGTGCGGTTTTACGCCGTCTTGCCATGCCCGGAGCTTTTGAGGCATCGCCATTCGCCGATGACCGGGTGATGCTGATTGGCACCTTACTTGAAGAAAACTGCCCCGTGGTGAATACACCGCTACGCCAATTGAACGATCTGTTCCCGGACCTTAATATTATTATTGCGGGTGTTGTGCGCGACGGGAAACTGTTCGTGCCGCGCGGTGACAGCCAGATGCGTGTTGGCGACCAGGCGTTTTTTATTACCGCGCAGGAAAATGTCCGGCGCGCGCTGGATATTTTTGGTCATGAGGAAAAACCCGCACGCCGCGTGATCATTCTTGGCGCCGGCAATATCGGCATGTTTGTCGCCAAGGAACTGGAGCAAAAACATTCTGCCGTACGCGTAAAAATTATTGAATATCATAAAGAACGCGCGGAAGCTGCCGCGGATCTGCTTTCGGGAACAGTTGTGCTGCATGGCGATGCGCTGGATCTCGAGATATTGCGCGAGGCGAATGTCGCGGAAACAGAAGCAATCGTGGCAGTGACCGACGATGATGAGGTTAATATTCTTTCTTCCGTTCTTGCCAAGCAGGGCGGCTGTCAACGCGCGATTGCCCTGATTAATAATCCCGGCTATGGCCCGCTGATGCGTTCGCTCGGGATTGATGTATTCGTTGATCCACGCGCCATGACCGTATCAAAAATATTACAGCATGTCAGGCGCGGGCGCATACGCGGGCTTTACAGTCTATACAATGGCGCTGCTGAGGTGCTGGAGGCGGAGGCGCTGGAAACCGCGACGGTGATTGGCAAACCGTTGAACCAGGCGGAAATCCCGCGTGGCGTCATGATTGGGGCAATCGTGCGTGGCGACCAGGTGATCGTTCCGCGTGGCGATACAATTATTCTGACAGGGGACCGGGTGGTGATTCTGGCGCTTGCCGATATGGTAAAGAAGGTCGAACAAATGTTCAGGGTCAGTCTTGAATATTTTTGAGTAACTGAAATTGTTTCTTATGCCGCAAATGTCTAACGGCCAGTCATATACTGGAGATATTCTGTGAAAGCAGACGCAGTATTATGCGTTTTTGGCTGGTTATTGGGCGGACTGAGCCTGTCCATGCTCATTCCTGCGCTTGGCGCGCTGATCGCCGATGACATAGAGCATGCCCGGGTCTTCTTTAACTCAGCGGCGGTCAGCGGGTTCTTCGCAGGCGCCATGATTATCAGCCTGCGCGGCAAGGAAATCGATCTCAACAAACGCGGCAGTTTGCTATTAATCGTATTGATCTGGACTATCTTGCCGGTGTTCGCAGCGGTGCCGATATATTTTTCGGGAGTAATTTTCAGCCCGGGTAAAGCTCTGTTCGAAGCGGTTTCCGGATTTACCACGAGTGGTGCGACGGTGCTGACACATCTGGACCGGCAGCCAGCAGCAATTTTATTGTGGCGTGCAATATTGCAGTGGCTGGGCGGGCTATACACTATCATTGCGGCGAGTGGCATTTTTGTTGTTCTCGGCATTGGCGGGTTACAGCTGCAATATGCCGGGATGCCGCATGGTGACGGGCAGACCTTGTTCGGGCGTTTGCAGCAGGTGGCGCGTGCATTGCTGGGTATTTATTCCGCTTTGACATTATTGTGTTTTCTGGGGCTGTGGGCTGCGGGAATGCCGATTTTCGATGCGTTTTGCCATGCGCTGAGCACAGTTTCGACCGGCGGGTTTAGCACCCGCGACGCATCCATCGGGGCGTTTAACTCCCCCCGGATAGAGGCTGTCGCGGCGATTTTCATGATACTCGGCGCGATGAACATGGCGCTGCATTGGGCCGCCGCGAACGGGCGGTGGCGCGGATATCGTTTGGATCCAGAGGCGCGCTATCTTGGCGTTGCGATCCTTGTCACGGTGGCGAGTGTGTTTCTGGCGTTGTACGCCAGTGATTTTGATGGAGGCGTAAGAGCCGCGCATTGGGCGCTGTTCAATGGCGCTTCATTTTTGACAACCACCGGCTATTGGACGGGGAACATTGCCGGTGCGCCTTTGGTTGTCGGGCTAATTCTGATTGCCGCAGTGCTTGTCGGTGGGGCAACAGGATCGACCAGTGGCGGGTTCAAGGAAATGCGCGTTGGTCTGGTGGTGAAGCAGGGATGGCTGGAACTTGCGCGCCTGATCAGCCCAAACGAGGTGCTGGGATTGCGGTATGGCAAAGTAAGGGTGAAAGAAGCGCAAATTGCCGCAGTATGGGCGGTGTTCATCGGATTTAGTTTTTTTCTGGCCATGGGAACAATTCTCATTAGTTTGACCGGCCCCAACTTTGAACAATCGTTCGCCATTGCGGCGGCGGCGATGAGCAATTCGGGGCCGGCGGCGGGTCTGTTCTTCGCCGATCCGATAACACCCTATGCCTCGGTTTCAGAAGCCACGCGGGGGCTGGCGATGGTCGGGATGATTGTCGGCAGAATGGAGGTTTTGACGCTGCTGACTTTGCTTAGTCCGGCCTTCTGGCGCGGCTGAGAATAATAAGGACCAACAGATGAGTCGTATCGCCTATGTCAACGGACGATATGCGCCACTGCACAAGGCGTTTGTGCATGTGGAGGATCGTGGCTTCCAGTTTGCTGACGGGGTGTATGAAGTTTTTCCGGTTTATTGCGGGCACATTGTCAATTGCGATTGGCATATGCAACGGCTTGCGCAGTCCTTGCTGGGATTGCAGATCGAATGGCCGATATCACCGGATGTTCTTCGCGCTATTCTGATGGAGGTTCTGCGCCGCAACCGGATCAGGGATGGCGGCATGATTTATTTGCAGATCACCCGGGGCGTCGCGCCGCGTAATCACGCGTTTCCAGGCGCTAATGTACACCCCTCTTTGGTGATAATCGCGCGCTCGGTGGATATGGCTGCCCGCCACCTTCAGGCCCAGACAGGCGTGCGGATAATAAGCGTTCCTGACACACGATGGGCGCGGCGCGATATCAAAAGCGTCGCGCTGCTGCCCAACATGCTGGCCAAGCAAGAGGCAGCCCACGCTGGCGCATCCGAGGCGTTGTTCGTTAATGACAGGGGCATTGTCACCGAATGCGCGTCTTCTACGTTCTGGATGGTCAGTCAGGATGGACGGTTACTCACCCACCCGCTGGGGCATGCAATTTTACCTGGGGTGACGCGCCGCGCGGTGATGGTTCTCGCACAGGAAATGGGGCTTGAGGTGGCTGAAGAGGAGTTCGACCTTCAGAAGGTTATTACGGCGCGTGAAGCGTTTTTGACCAGCGCCACCAATTTTGTTATGCCGGCCATCCAAATTGACGCCAAAATCATCGCCAATGGCGTGCCCGGACCCATTTCTATTGCTCTCAGAAAGGCTTATATTGATAAATTGAAAAAATTTGACTGATGACCTCTTCTTTTTCGCACCTGCGGTACAATATAGGTATATTATAAGCTTGATAGTGTTCAGGGGTCCCCGGATTTGTTTGTGTAGGGGGCTTTTCGCAAGAGCTTTGGATCGATAATGGCTCTAACAACTAAATCAATAATGGGGACATCGCACATGCCATCTGAAAAGTCCCAGAATTTGCAGGATGTGTTTTTGAACGCCGTCCGCAAAAACAAGACGCCCTTGACGATATTCCTGGTAAATGGAGTAAAACTGCAGGGCATTGTTACCTGGTTCGACAATTTTTGCGTTCTGCTGCGCCGGGATTCGCAATCGCAGCTGGTGTACAAGCACGCTATTTCAACCATCATGCCTTCCGTGCCGGTCCAATTGTTTGACGGCGCTCAGGACCCGGAAGCCGTAAGCCGCTAGAGAATTGATTGCAAATCGATAAAAATCGCGACGCGACACCGGTTCGAGCCGAGCCCGGATCGGGCCATGCTCTGGTTCTGCACCCCTATTTGAAATCTTCCGACTCATCGTCCGGGAATGTTCAGAACGGGCGCACACCTCAGGCGCGGCTCGAGGAAGCCGCACGGCTTGCCGCGGCCATTCAGCTTACGGTTTCCTTCAAGATAGCTGTTCCAATCGCAAAGCCGAACCCGTCGCATCTATTTGGTTCGGGCAAAGTTGAGGAACTGGCGGGCATGATCATGGATCTGGCGCCCGAAGTGGTGATTGTCGACGGATCGCTAACGCCGGTACAGCAACGTAATCTGGAGCGCGCCTGGAATGTGAAGGTCATTGACCGTACAGGATTGATTCTGGAAATTTTTGGCGCCCGCGCCCAGACCCGGGAAGGCCGCCTGCAGGTTGAGCTGGCGCATCTGAACTATCAGCGCAGCCGTCTGGTTCGTTCCTGGACGCATCTGGAGCGCCAGCGCGGCGGCATGGGGTTTTTGGGCGGGCCGGGCGAAACCCAGATCGAAACCGACCGGCGGCTGATTTCGGAACGTATCGCAAAGCTGACCCGTGCGCTCGATCAGGTGCGCCGCACCCGCGAGACGCATCGCAAAGGGCGCGCCAAAACACCGTTCCCCATCGTTGCGTTCGTCGGCTACACCAATGCCGGCAAATCGACGCTGTTCAACCGGCTGACCCGCGCCCAGGTCTATGCTGACGATCTGCTGTTTGCGACCCTTGACCCGACCATGCGCGGCATCACGCTGCCGGACGGGCGGCAGTCGATTTTCTCCGACACGGTGGGGTTTATTTCCGACCTGCCGACGCATTTGATCGCATCCTTTCGCGCCACGCTGGAAGAAGTACTGGAGGCGGATTTGATCGTACATGTGCGCGACATCGCACATCCGCAATCCCATGAGCAAAAACAGGACGTTTTGCAGGTGCTGGAGGATCTTGGCCTGCCGGAACAGCGCCGCGAGACAATGATTGAAGTTTTGAACAAGATCGACCTGCTTGACCCGGAACGCCAGGAAGAAGTGCGCAATACAGCGCTTCGCACACAGAATGTATCGCCATTGTCCGCCGTAACGGGCGAGGGATGCGATGCGCTGCTGGCGGCGATAGCGGTGCGCCTATCCGCAGGACGTGAGATGGTCGAGTTGCAACTGGCCCCCGGCGATGGCGCCAATCTCGCCTGGTTGCACCGGCATGCGGAAGTTGTTGAATTGCGTCACGGAGATGACGGCGCGGCCTATGTGCGCGCAGCCATCGATCCGCAAGATCTGGCGCGCTACCGCAAACGCGTTGCGGCGGCCTAATCCGCGACGAACGGATTACTGCGGCGTTCCTCGCCAAAAGTCGACAGCGGCCCGTGTCCGGGTACGAACACCACGTCCGAGCCGAGCGGCCAGAGCTTCTGCTTGATGGAGCGGATAAGCTGGTCGTGATCCCCGCCCGGTAAATCCGAGCGTCCGATGGAACCGCGAAACAGCACGTCGCCAACCTGGGCGATATGGGAAACGGGGTCGAAAAACACCACATGGCCGGGCGTATGGCCGGGGCAGTGATACACATCCAGCGTTATGTCGCCGAACTGCACCTGATCGCCGTCCACCAGCCAGCGGTCCGGGGTAAAACTTTTCACCGGCGGCAGCCCGAACTGGCGCGCCTGTTGCGGCATGCCGTCGATCCAGAATTTATCGGCAATGTGCGGCCCTTCAATGGGCAGGTTAAAGCGTTCCGCCAGGTCCGCTGTGGCGCCGGCATGGTCCATATGGCCATGGGTCAGAAATATCTTTTCGAGCGTGAGGCCAATTTGCGAAACGGCATCCAGAATTTTGTCGATATCGCCACCCGGATCAACCACGGCGCCCTTCATGGTCTGTTCACAGACTAACAGGGTACAGTTTTGCTGAAACGGGGTAACCGGGACAACCGCGATTTTCACTTTTACGTACTCCTGGAGCAATATGTTAGAGCAGCTTTATGCGTTTAACTGGATCGCGTCGCGGCTCTGATTGGGTGGATGCTGCTCTAGTGCGCGGCAGGCAGTATCCGGCTGCGCAATAGTTCGGCGAACCAGTCGCGGAAGCGCTCCGCGATCTGCGTTTCGTCCGTAACGCCAGCCGCGCGGCGCACCATCGGCCCGAACAGACCATCCCCGAATGCAGCCACCGCCCCAAGTATCACAATAAATAAAGTATCGTCACGGTCGGGCGCCGGCACGCCATGTACCTTGTTTTCTTCGACGCGCATGGCGTGAATCAAATCTGTAAGGTCGCCGAGCAGCCCCTGCGCCGGCGATTGGCGGATAGCTCCGCTTAAAATCATCCAGCCAATCAATCGCGCATGCCCTCGTTTGCTGAGCACATCAAACACCCGGTCCAGAATGGGATGCATATCTGCTTCGCGAGCATGCGGGCCGGAAAATGCGCCAAATAAATCGGTGCGTAACTGGTCCGTCGCACGCTGGGTCAGCGCCAGCACAAGGCCTTCGCGGTTTTCAAAATGATGCAGGATGGTCGGATGTGAGATGCCAACATCGGCAGCGATATCCTGCAATCGGATACCCTCAGGTCCGAGATCCGCCAGGCGACGCTCCGCCGCGTCCAGAATTACCCGCCGCGCTTCTTCAGCGGTCCGGCGTATACGTTTGATCTTTTCTGTCACAATCCTACTCGGTGGTTAACTGCCATAATCGCTAAAATGCACGTAAAAATCGCCGATGAACAGTAATTTTGCACTTGAAGGGGGGCGATGCATACTATGCATACCTCTGAAACTAGAAGTCTGACCAAGGCATTCGTATAGGAGTGTCTGGTATTGTGTCTACGGACTAAATGCAACAGTAAGGATTCCACCTTGCACAGCTACGCCGTGCAAATGAATGAAAAGACCCGGATACGGCCATTGATTGCCCGGCGCGCGATTCGCGCTCTGCTCAAGAAGGGTCCGATTCTGGCGCATAACCGCGCCATGCGGAGTTCATGGCGTCAGCAAATTCGCGGCAATTGTTCGCCGCTCAGCATGTCGACCGCGCGCAACACGCCCAACGCGCCGCGGCAAGAGACTTGTCCGGGCGGGCCCGCGCTCACATGGCCGATGATGGCTGCAGCTTCGCTCACACAATGTCCGCGTAGAATTGCCAGGGCCCGCGCTGCGTCTTGCGGTGCGACAAAGGCGGCGAAGCGGCCTTCGTTTGCAACATGCAGCGGATCGAAGCCCAGCAATTCGCAGGCCGCAATCACGTCTTCGCGGACCGGAATTGACGCCTCGTCGAGCGTGACCGCCAGCCCCGCGGTTTCCGCAATCTCCACGACCGCGCTCGCCAGCCCGCCGCGGGTAAGATCGCGCAGGCAGCGCACTGCGATTCCCGCCTCGATAA
>JAUSQH010000443.1 GCA_030652895.1 Alphaproteobacteria bacterium | reverse complement strand
GCGCTGCTCCAGCAGGCGCACGATCTCACCCAGCGTAATGGACTGGGCCGGCGTCGAAAGCCGTAAGCCGCCACCAGCGCCGCGCTGTGTCCTGATATATCCGGCTTTGGAAAGGTTTTGCACAATTTTGGTCAGATGGTTACGCGATATGGCGAACTCAGTCGCGATTTGATCGGTTGTGAACGAGCGATCCGGGGCGCCTGCCAGCCGCATCAGTATGCGCAGCCCATAATCAGTAAACGAAGTAAGGCGCATCGCCGGTCCTTCAGGTAAATATGAGATAAATATTTGCAATGATCATGATATCACCTTAAATAGGTATTATAAATACCTATTTGAAGTTGCAAAACAATGTCAAAACCTCTGACAGCAAAAGAGCGGCGTGAGCAGATCACGGCCGGGATCGTGGCAAAAACGGGGATCGACGACGCGATGATAGAGCGTCTCGTGCGGCACTTTTATGCCAAAATCCGTGAGGATCCTCTGCTGGCGCCCGTATTCACGTCGCGTATCGGTGATTGGGAGCCGCATCTTCGCAGGATGTGCGAATTCTGGTCCTCGGTCGTATTGATGTCCGGCCGCTACCACGGCAATCCAATGGCCAAGCACCTGCCGCTTCGGGTGGACGCCACACATTTTGACCGCTGGTTGGCATTATTCGACGAAGCCGCCCGTGAGATCTGCCCGCCAGCGGCGGCCGCGCATTTCCGGGAGCGCGCGGCGCGTATCGCCGAAAGCCTCGAACTGGGGATATCCAGCCACAATGGTGTGTTACTTCGCAAAGGCGAGCGGTTTCGGCGAAAGCCAGAATCGGTATAATGTTTGGCGCGTTGATCGCGCCCAACACGCCAAATGTACGGGTAAGGAGTAACGGACCACCCAAGCCATCACGTGTGAGCGTACTCAATGCAGACCTGACCGCTTCCTGGTGCGGGGGTATTGATCATGAATGCCGCAAATTTGCGTTTCGCCGTTGTTGCGATGCTCTCCGCGCAGCAACACGTCTCCAGGCAGCGACGGCGGCGTTACATTCTGTTCCTACCATGTATAGCGAACGGTATATATGATGGTTTCTTCCTTCTCCGGATCAATGTTCACCGGAAAGCTGATCTGACTGGTGCTTTCTTTTTCATATTCGTGACTGGAATTGCTAATCGCCCATGCACTGGTGCGATACAGGCGCTCGATTACCTTGACCTGTACAGGCTGCTTCTTCTGATTGCGGATAATGATTTCAATTTCTTCCTCGGCAAAGTTACGGGTAGTGTCGAGGACGTAATTACGCTGTGTGCGCTCGCCCACTACGTCGAATGCGCTACCCATCCTGACAAGGATTTCCTCATTGCGCGGTGTGTGGTCGATGATGCTTTCACCTATGAACGTGAGATCACCTGTGTCCTCCCGCTGGCTTATCCGCATGCGTCCGGCTGGTAACGGGGCACCCAAACCGCTCTTTTTTTTATTCTGAAACTTCAGGTAGACATCGGCGTTCTTGCGGTCCGTTTCCAGTCCATAATTCTGATCAACATATCGCCCCCCCGGGTTCCAGTATTGCGGGTCGGCGCCTGTAAACACGATCATTTTTTTAACCGGAACCTGGGTCACGCGGGGTATCAGTTCGATCTGGGTAGTCGAATTATCCATCAGGCTTACCGGGCGGTTCAGCGTGTAGGAATGATATTCAAAAACAGATTTCGCCGCGAAAGCCGGTGCGCTGGGGGATATGCCGCGCTCCATCACCATCGCGTGCATGGCGCCTTCTTTACCAGGTACATTCGTGGCGACGTGCTGAACATCACCCGCGACGAGCTTCAGTCCGGCATTTCTATAGTCGGCACCTGAGTGATTTGTAATGGATGCCCAGGCGCTTATATCCACCGTGTCTGATTTCGTGTCGGCGCTTTCATGGTAGATCAGGTTGTAATCCGCCCCCCAGCCCATACCCAGAGTCTGATAAGTCACTTCGATCTGATGCTCGCCCGGACTGTTCGTGACAATATTCCAGATCAGCGTGGGAATTGTCACTAGTTCGGGCAGTTCCGGGAAAGAGATGCTGGCGTATTCAGGCACCGATTTGATAACGCCATCTGCGGTTTTCAGGGTCAATCCGTCCTGCGTGCTAAGCAGGTTACCTTCGACCAGTTCGAATTTGTCACCGGCCAGAATTTCCACCCCGATTTTCTTGTTAATATATTTATCCAGCAATCTTTCGCGGCTACCGAGGTCGTGCCGGTAACTCTGTTCGATGAGCCGTGTCGCAACAGGATCGGTGAGCGAGAGAAATTGTACAGTAGGCGGATCAATAAGTGATGGAACATTTTGGATAACCACCGCGTTTTCTTTTTCGGGAAGATTAAGTGTACGCATTTGGCGCACTACCGCATATCCGGGAACATTCCGGGATCCCGGTGATGGCGTATAAGCGCCAGAATCGATCGCTCCCGCCGATGATTGATTGTAGATCGTTAAGATGGTGTCTTCCGCCGCGAGACCAGCGCGAGGTGCGGCGACTGCACCAGCTATACATAACGAAAGAAGAAGACGCGTTTGCATGAACAATGCTCCCGTTGTGCCTTGGATCTCAATGCTCCAGACTGAGTCTGGGGTAATTGAGTGCTTTGGCGATGTGTACGCGGGTGAGTCTTCACTCCCCTCCACGTCCTTAAGTATGAGGCCAGGCCTGCGACATAATCTGCAATATTTGTTCGATATAAGGAGTATTGATGCAAGCTTCATCCTTCTTTAGTTGGGAACCCTATCACGTGCTGCTTAGCATGGTCGGCGCGGTGATTATATTCGCCCAGTGGTTGCCGCGGTTTTTCTCCACCCGCGAACCGGTGGCTGCGCCATTATTGATCCTGTTGGGGATGGCCGTCTTTTGGGCGGCTCCAGGAATGCCGACGCTGCCAGATCCGCGCGAGACGCCACGTCCCTGGGAACTGGTCAGCGAATTGACCGTAATCGTCGCACTCTTCGCCGCGGGGATGCGGATAGACAAAGTGCGTCCCTGGCGACGATGGATCCCTACGTCGCGAATGCTTGTTGTCGCCATGCCACTGACAATTGCGGCGATGGCCTTATTGGGGTACGGGATTGCGGGTATGACCGCTGCGGGGGCGATCCTGCTGGGGGCGGTGCTTGCGCCGACCGATCCGGTCCTTGCCGGCGCCGTGCAAGTCGGTCCGCCACAAGAAGGAGACGAACAACCCGTACGGTTTGTTCTCACCACCGAGGCGGCCTTGAACGACGGCCTTGCTTTTCCATTTGTCTATTTGGGATTACTCGTAGCTGCGGAGGGATTGAGCCCTGGGGTGTGGGGCTTCGATTGGCTGGCGTGGGATGTGCTCTACCGTCTTGGCGCAGGTGCGGCGATGGGCATTGCAGGCGGGTGGGCATTGGGCCATGTATTGTTCGTTTTTCCGCGCGGCGCCGTTCTGGCGGACACCGGATCAGGCATTGTCGCACTTGCTGGTGTGGTGCTCTGCTACGGATCGACTGAACTGGTGGAGGGATATGGCTTTATTTCGGTCGCCGTCATGGGGCTTACATTGCGGCGGATTGAAGAACAGCATGTGTTTCACCGTCGTCTGCACGATTTTTGCGAAACTATCGAAAACGCTCTGACTGCGGTTCTGTTGATTGGTCTGGGCGGCGTCCTTCCTGTCTTGCTGGCTGATCTTACCCTTACCCACGCCTTAATTGGGTTGATGCTGATCGGACTGGTTCGTCCGGCTGCTGGATGGTTATCGCTGGCCGGGACACGTCTCAGCAGAGGGGATCGCATCATTGTCGCCGTCTACGGCGTGCGCGGTATCGGCTCAATCTACTATCTCTGTTATGCTGGAACGCATATGGAATTTACCAACGAAACCCAGCTTTGGTCATTGGTTGGCCTCGTCATACTTCTCTCGACCCTGCTGCACGGTTTTACGGTCGGTTGGGCCATGGATCAGGTCGAAGATTATGACGGCGATGATGATTAATCTGTAAAATACTGATATCCTGCAGTTTAGCCGTGGCGGGGAAAGGTAAGTGCATGACCAACAAAGACGATCGCGATGACGGCACAGGACAATATGCCTCGCCGCCCTGTTTTTTGCATGAGCTTGATCCCGCCTATATGGGCCTAACGCCAGAGCCGGACTTGCAAAAGCAGAGTGATGTGATGCGCGGGCGAAAAACCAGACGCAAGCGGGTGACTACAGCACCGCGGACAGAATGATCCGGCGAAAAGCTTTAGCTATAGTGACGGCGTCGCCGCACGTCTTGATGTATTGCTGGATGATGTGCCGGCCAAAAATGACCGGCGTGTACTGATCAGTTCGCGGTGAACCGGATTTGCGAGCGTGGACAGAAGGTTTACAAATGATAAAAAAGACCGGTAGAGCAGGGAGTTTTCCCGGCCAGCTACGGCGACACTAAACGGGAGCGCGGCGTCACCTCTCCGCAATCGGCGGAAATATGCTTCATGTCCATCGCCATTTCAAATGGCTGCTGGCGGCCATTTTCGGTCCGCATGCCTTTCATTTTGACTGCATAGGCTACCGGACTTGAAAAAACGGCTTCACTCGCGACGGTCATCTCCGGGTTGGTGCAGACTGCTGTGGAGGCCCAGCGCGAAGCACTACGTTCCGTAATTGTTGTTGTGCAGTCCCCGTCATTCATCGGGATATCGGACTTTTGGATATCTTCGCGGGTCATGCAGATGCGAACCCCGCCGTTGCCGTTCAGGTTCATGCCCATATTCCCCATCATGGCCTGCATCTGCTGGCGTTGTTCGGGTGACATTTGCGCCATCTGCGCGTCCATCTGCTGCATGGCCTGCTCCATCTGCGCCGCCATGCCGCCTCGCAGCCGCATTTCCCAAAGGCCAGGTTTGATATCGGGGACCGCGTCTTGCGCCAGAGCCGGGTGGAAACCCAGCACCAGAACGCCAGCCAGCATGTGGACAACTGCCCAACTTGTTATCCGGTATTTTCCCATTACAGTTCCCCGCAATTTTTTCCTCAGTACGCGACAGCGGTTTTTGGCGCGATCAGCGCGCAAAACTGCCGCCGTCCACGGACATCGCAAGTCCCGTAACGAACGACGCGCGGTCGGAGCACAGCCACATGGCGGCCTCGGCGATTTCAGAGGGTTTGCCCAGACGGCCGACAGGTTCCATGCGGCGCATCGCCTCATAGCCTTTTTCCGTGCCGCCCGCAATGCGGTCGAGCATTGGCGTTTCAATGGCGCCGGGGCAGACTGCATTGACGCGGATATTCTTGCGGGCATATTCCAGCGCGCCGGTCTTGGTGAGGCCGATCACGCCATGTTTCGCCGCGACATAGGCGTTGCCGCGCGGCA
>JAUSQH010000433.1 GCA_030652895.1 Alphaproteobacteria bacterium | reverse complement strand
TCACGCATTTTTACGTGATCTGCCGGGGCGCCATGCAAATCTTCCGCGATACGCCGGGCGGGCAAGAGGTCACTGATAATATTCTGATCGCCGGTGATTCCATCAACGCCGATGACGTCGTTTCCCGGCAGCCCACGCATGCCATGAATGCGCGCGCTGTCGATGATTGTTCACTGCTTGAAATTCCGGTTTCCTGGATGCGGGAGCATCTCAAAGACTTCGATCATATTGCGGAAAAACTACTGGCCAGCGTTGCTGACCGGCTGCATAGCGTTCAGGTGGATGTAGAACATCTCACCACCATGTCGGCTGCCCAAATGGTGGCCTGCTATCTGCAAAAACTTTGTGTGCTGTACAATTTCGACCCGCACGGGTTTGAATTACCCTATACCAAAGTCTTGATAGCCTCGCGCCTGCACATGGAAAAGGAAACTTTCTCACGCACCCTGCAAACGTTGCGCGATCAGGGGATAACGGTCACTGGCACGCATGTTTCCATCAAGGATATGCGAAAGGCCGGCACCTTCGTCTGCGGCGAATGCTCGGCCGTCGAAGAATGCGGGACACACCAGGCGTTGCACGAGAAGCTGGATAAACGCTCCGGGCGGCAGACCTAAATTAATTGTGAACCCGCCCGGACAGGGTCTGTTACGTTAACTCCCCGGCGCCAGCTCCTTGCCACGATAGATGACGCCGCGCAGCTGGATCGGGCCGGTGGCCTTGAGCGCATCTTTGCCAAGCCGCATCTGTCCGGTCTGCATTTGCAGGCCGATCAGCGCATAGGCCGCGGACATCATGCGCGCGGCGGCGCCGGAATACCAGCTCCAGCCGCCGCGTCCTTCATAGCCTTCGCCGAAATATACATCGGCAGGTTGCTGGTGCGGGGCCAGGCCATAAATTTCCCAGCGCCCCGGTGCAAGGTTGTCCAGCGGCGAAATTTTCAGCCAGATTTCGGCAGCGCGCGCCTGCAGGTGTTGGGCAAGATCGGATTTACCTTCTTCATTTGCCAGCGTACTGAGGCGCATCAGCGCATCCACCAGCCAGGACGCGCCATGAGAATATTGTCCGCCATTTTCGCGCACCCCGGGAGGATAATCCGAAATGCGGCCGGGATTGGGGCTGGCGTTTTCATCGAATGGCCTATCGAGCAACAGGATCAGGTCGCCCAGCTCCAGCCGGGCGAGCGCCGCGTCCATGGCAATGCGGCCGCGCGCCAGATCCGCAGCCCCCGACAAGGCCGGCCATGCGGCGGATAGCGTATCAAGTGGCGTCATTTCTTCGCCTGCGTCGGTTATCAGGCGCACATACCGGTCTTCGCGCCACATGGCGTCCAGGGCTTTGCGCAGATTTTCTGCCTCGCGCAGATAGCGTTCCCTGGCGGCGTCACTTTCCTTGTGCGCCGCAATTTCTGCAAATCCCATCAGCACATCATAAAGAAAAAATCCCAGCCACACGCTTTCGCCACGCCCGCCAATTCCCGCCAGATCAAAGCCGTCATTCCAGTCGCCCGCCCCGATCA
>JAUSQH010000431.1 GCA_030652895.1 Alphaproteobacteria bacterium | reverse complement strand
TTTGACGCTGCGCGTGTCGGCCTCCAGAACTTCAAACTCAAGACCGCTTGGATGGGCGATTAATTCGCCGCGTTGCGGCACACGCCCGGTCAGCGCCGTTACCAGCCCGCCCAGCGTATCGGCATACTCCTCCTTGTCATCGGGTACGAGACTCAGGCCGGTAGCCTGTTCAAGTTCGGTGACTTCAACCCGGGCGTCTGCGTCAAACCCGCCATCCGGACGCGGCGTAAGCTTAGGCCCGTCCTCATCATGCTCATCGCGAATTTCACCGACAATTTCTTCCACCAGATCTTCAATCGTGACCAGACCGTCGGTGCCGCCATATTCATCAATTACCAGCGCCATATGTGTGCGGGTCACACGCATTTTCAGCAACAAGTCCACGGCGCGCATGGAGGGCGGCACGAACAGCAGATCGCGGCGGATTTCCTGTAGCGAAAAATCGGGTTGCTTTTGCATGCCGCCCTGCGACCAGCGGCGTAGCAAATCCTTGATATGCACCATGCCTACCGGCTCATCCAGGGTGTCACGATATAGTGGCAAACGGGAATGGCCCGCTTCGTTGAAGGTTTTTATCAACTCTTCGGGGCTTGAATTGATATCGGCGGCGACGATATCGGCGCGCGGAACCATTACATCATCCAGCCGCAATTGCCCGATGCGCATAATGTTGACCAGCATCATACGTTCGACCGGCGTGAAGTCCGCGCTCTCGCCCAGATGCTCGTCAATGACCTCCGCAAGGCTTTCGCGCAGGCTGTCGCTGCGCGCCCGGAAACGATCGCGCAGGCGGCCAATCAGCCGCGCGGGAAGCGATGTCTCGCCGTCTCCGTTCGGCGTTTCCGAACCGGGGCCGGAAATACTGTCCGGGTCACTCATTCCTGTCCGGCCCCCGCATAGGGGTCGCAAACCCCAAGCCGAGCCAGGATAGCGGTTTCAAGCGCCTCCATTTCTATCGCCTCTTGTTCATCTTCGTGATCAAACCCCAGCAAGTGTAGAGTACCATGAATAATCAGATGCGATACATGATCCAGCATCTGCTTGCCAGCAGCAAGTGCTTCGCGCTGCACGGTTTCGTACGCCAGCACCACATCGCCAAGCAGACAGGGCCCCTGACCCTCATCATCCTCTGCCGGGAAAGACAGCACATTTGTCGGGGTATCGATGCCGCGCCAGGTGCGGTTCAGATCGCGCACAAAGGCGTCATCGGCCAGTACAATGCTGATTTCATAGGCTTCATCCGCCTCCCCGGGGCCCATGCCCTGATCCGCCAGCGCCGCCAGCGCCGCACGGGTGGCCGTGCCCGCTATATCGCCTGACTGCGTTTCCCAGTGGGGACATCTGTAATCAATGCCAATTTCATTCATAGGCCGTTTTTAGAGCAGTAAGCGTTAAACGGGCAAACCATTTGCCAACAGGATCACAATTTCATTCCTGTTCACTTCTGTCGCCCTTGGGCCAACTCGTCGGCAAAACCATGGTTGACATCGCGGTGGCCCGCCTCATCGATCCGCACCGCGATGACGACGTCCTTGAGGCGCGCGCCCGGAGCGAGCTTCCAGTAGTCGATGGCGATTTGGGGCGCGGCAATATTTTCGATCCGCCCGCTCTCGATCTCGGCCAGATACTCGGTATAGCTGATGATTGCCTCCTCCTCGAAATAGCCGACCACCCGATGGGCTGTGCGGGACGAGACGAGGTAAAGCAGGAAGAAGCCGTTGTAGAACGCGCCCTGAGCGATAAGGACTAGCCACCGCTCCAGCACCGTGGGCTTGGCGATCTCGATGAATGTCATCAGGTGCATGCGCTCGTTTTCGGCTTCCTCCAGCAAAGTATGGATCCAGCCGCCATCATCCCGCATGCGCCGCAGCGATCTTAGATGCTGCAGCGTCGCCCCGACCATGCCGGGCACGGCGGCAACCGTCTCCAGCACGACGGCACGATGGCCGTAACGTTTTGCAAAGAACGTGTCGGCAAGGAAGCGGAGCACGCTGACGAAACTGGAGGCGACCCGATCGGAGAATGTGCTGGGGCGGCGCCGGGTCGTCAAATCCGGTGGCGTATCGGTCATGACGCTCCTGAAGCTGTGAGAAACTTATGCGACATCATCGAGTATGACAATCTCTGACTTCGCGACACGTCACTTGGTCTCGACTAATCGATAGCCGCAATCCAGTTCCTCAAGATTGAGCAAATCAGAGTAACGCTGCTCCCATGCGCCGCTCTCCAAATCTGCCTCGAGCTGTCCTAACCCGTCGGAAACATCGCCCAATGCCCAGAACGACGACATGGCGGCACGTACCCGCGCATCAAGATAGGCCGCGGGACGCCGCCAGTAGCCCGCCAGGAAACCATCCGTGCAGTCGTGAGGAATTGGCACCGCTGAAATTTTCGTGGAGCCAAGCCATTTCTCATAGTCGGCCATTCTGGGCATTTGCCCTTCATCCAACGTCACAAGTGCGGGGAAATAATCTGCGAGCCAAAACCCGCGGAATGACGGGTCGTAGGTCAGAAAGATTATCTTGTCGCGCGTAACCCGTCGCATCTCCATGACGCCCTTTTCTTGGTCAGACCAATGGTGGATGGTCAGAATGGCCATCGAAGCGTCGAATGATTTGTCGTCAAAGGGCAGGTCTTCTGCACTACCGTGAAAGATGTTGGCGTTGGAAGCGGAACGCTGTTGCATCATTTCTGCTGAAGGCTCCACAGCCGTAACCTGCCTGTCAGTCGGCTCATATGAACCAGCCCCAGCCCCGACATTCAAAACGGTCCGGGCAGCCCCCAAAGCGTCATCAATTCTGCAGGCAATTCGGGTGTCGGGCCGTCGCAGGTCGGCGTAGTTCAGCCCAATTGTGTCGTACAATGCGTTCATATGGCCAAAATTATCATTAGAAGCCCAATGCGTCAGCTTCAAATGTTCGCTTCGTCCGCATCCCCGGGGCCCATGCCCTGATCCGCCAGCGCCGCACCGGTGGCCGTGCCCGCTATATCGCCTGACTGCGTTTGCCAGTGGGGACAAGGGGTGTTGATTTCAATTCCGCTCATAGGGTGTTTTGAGAGCGTTTCCATTATCGGTCAAATATTATCATTGCAGACAACAGACGAACCGGAAACCTGCATGATTTCCGTCAGCGCTGTAGAAGCGTAAATACAAAAGGGACGCTCCGCAATTTTCGTCGGATCATTTCTGGACAAGAGTGATGAGCATTGAAAAGTTCCCGCTTCCGTTGTTCACTGGTGCGAAGTCGTTTGCTCCGTCAACCAGCACGAAATCACCTGTCCGTATGGTCATCTGCTTGTCATCGAGCACGACGTCCGCCTCGCCCCGGAGCACGTGGAGCAAAATTTCATAACCTTCATGCCTATGCGACGGAACCGATTGGCCCGGCCGAAGGCAGAGCAGCAGCGTGAGCGACCTTTCGCCCTTGAGCAATTCGTGACGCAAGAACTTCTTGTCGTCATACTGCTCCATCTCATCCACATTCACTCTTTTCATCTTTTCCTCACTTGTGAGTAAGAATAGCCTTGAAGCTATTTCTGCTTAGGTACGCGGTAGAGATAAAAAGAAGTATAGAGGAATGGAAAAATGGGCGTTAGTTTTTTCCTACCCCTTCTCTCCAGTCTTCGCCTGGGCCTCATACGCGCGCACGATGCGGCCGACCAGGGGGTGACGGACCACGTCGCTGTCGGTGAAGCGCAGCATGGAAATGCCTTCGACGCCGTGCAGGACGTCGATGGCTTCGTTCAGGCCGGATTTCATGCCGTGGGGCAGGTCGATCTGGGTGGGATCGCCGGTTACCGCCATGCGGGAGTTTTCGCCCAGCCGCGTGAGAAACATTTTCATCTGCATCGGGGTGCAGTTCTGCGCCTCGTCCAGAATGACATAGGCGTCGCGCAACGTGCGCCCGCGCATGAAGGCCAGCGG
>JAUSQH010000404.1 GCA_030652895.1 Alphaproteobacteria bacterium | reverse complement strand
TGAAATACGACCAGACGCAGAAGGCACCGTATGCCGCGCTGTTCGACCGCTTGCGGGCGTTCCTGATGATGCCAGACACGTTGCTGATCGCGACCGGGTTTTCCTTCGCTGACGCGCATATTTCTGCGCGGATCGATGAATGCCTGACCGCCAACCCGTCGGCCAGCGTGTTCGCGTTCCAGTTCAAACCGCTCGAACAAGAAATCCATGCCCGCGACATCGCGGGGCGTCGCGCCAATATGAGCTTGTATTCCCCGGACAAGGCCATGATCAATGGTATCGCGGCGCCATGGATGCCGGGTGATTTGCCCACGCGCGACTGGGGCGCCATCCGAGCCACTTATTGGGGCATCGATGAGAAGAGCGGGGCCGCGCAATTCCAACTCGGCCGCTTCGACCGGCTCGCTCGATTCTTCGCGTCATCGCGTGCAGCTCAGCATTTCCCGCCTTCACCACCGACGGCGGAATCGTCAACTGTCATGGTCCCCGACACGCCAGACGACACGCCGGCAGTGCCACCGGCTGTTGTTGCATGAATTCGAAGCCGACATTATTAGGGCACGTGGGTGCCGTGACCGGCGCGACGGTCAGTATCCGGCAGTCGCCGAGTGTGGCCTCAGGTATCGCCATCATCGGCGGCAAGAGCTATCGTATCGGCCAAGTAGGCAGTTTCGTGCGCATCCCACAGGGATACCACGATCTGTACGGCATCGTTGCGGAGGTTGGTGCGAGCGCGACGCCAGAGGCAGCGCGCGAGCCCAATGATCGCGGCGACCGTTGGATGACGATCCAACTGGTCGGCGAGATCGTCGGCTCGTCATTCGAACGTGGGATCAGCCAATACCCAAGTGTCAACGATGAAGTGCACTTGGTCACCGAAGAAGACTTGGCTGTGATCTACGGTTCGGCTGACGGTGGACAGGTTGTCATTGGCCGCTTGGCCAACGCTGAAGGCATCTCAGTTCGTATCGACCTCGATAAGCTGGTCACACGACATAGCGCAGTGCTCGGTTCCACAGGCTCGGGAAAATCGACCACGGTCGCGAGCTTGCTGCGATCGATCGTCATGGGAGAACCCGGCGAGGCGCATGGGGGCTTTCCCAGCGCGAGTGTTCTGCTGCTCGATGTTCACGGCGAGTACAGCCGTGCCCTGCAATCCATCGCAACGGTCTTTCGGGTCAACCCCAGTGATGACGAAGAACCGCTGCACATCCCATTCTGGGCGCTTGATCCCGCTGACCTGCTGACCTTCCTAATGGGGAAGCTCGACGACAAAGCCATGAGCCAGATCCTCGACAAGGTTCTGGAATACAAGATGACACTCGCTAGCGCGGTGTCGTTTGCCGGTTTGGATGTTACGTCGATGACGGCGGACAGCCCCATTCCATTCAATCTGAAGAAGCTATGGTTTGAGCTGGTCGACCCGGAGATCAAGACCTGGGAAGACTCGGCCAAGACCAAGCCTGCACTCGTGGAGGCGGGCGATGCGGAAACATTGAAGGCACCCAAATACAAGCCAAATGGCCTGGGATCGACCGCGCCATTCATCAACAACATTGGCGTACTCAGCATCCGGCGGCCGTTGGATCAGATGCGGTCGCGTCTTCTCGATCGACGCTATGACTTCCTGCTGCATCCAGGTGCGTGGGAGCCCAAGCTCGACGGCAGTACCGAGAAAGACCTGCCGGATTTGCTGAGTACCTGGCTAGGCCATGGGAAGCCCATAACCATTCTGGACCTCTCCGGCATACCAAGCACCGTACTCGCGCAGTTGATCGCGGCCATCTTGAAAATCATCTATGAAGGCTTATTCTGGGGGCGCGAAAAGAGCGAGGGTGGCATTCACCGCCCCATGCTTGTCGTCATGGAAGAGGCGCACCGCTATCTCTCAAAGGAGGGCGGTGGCCCGGCGCGTGACATCGTGCAGAGGATCGTCAAGGAAGGACGCAAGTTCGGCATCGGCGCAATGATCATCAGTCAACGGCCTTCTGAAGTCGACGAAACGATCCTGTCGCAGTGCGGCACATTCATCGCTCTGCGGCTATCCAACGCTGCGGACCGGAGCAAAGTCCAAGGTGCGCTGCCAGACAATCTGTCCGGCATCGTCGAAAGTCTTCCCGTGCTGCGAACCGGCGAAGCAATCATCACGGGCGAAGCTGCACGTCTCCCATTGCGCTGTCGTATCGCCTTGCCGAACGAAGAACATCGTCCACAGAGTGAAGACCCCGCAGTTGCAAAACGCTGGAAGGGCGATCGCATCAGCGAGGACTACACCAGGCTTGCTGCATCGTGGCGAGCCCAAAATCCATTGTGGGCCGCGGCTCACTTGAAGCGAGAAAAACTCAAACCCGAGGAGATTGCCGATATGGAACGCGAAATGGTGGCTTCGTCCACGATCTTGTCTGTGGGCTATGAAGCCGCTTCAGAGACCTTGGAAGTCGAGTTCAAAGGCGGCAGCCTTTATCAGTACTACAACGTACCGGAATCGGTCTATCACGACTTCATGGCTTCGGATTCGAAAGGGAAGTTTCTGCACGTCTATATCAAGAGCTCGTATCCCTGCTCGCGCGTGTAACAGTAGCGTCGAACAAAACGAATGCGTCGAGGAGGTAAGGGTGATTCTGACTGACAACGAAACCCAAGTTGATTTGCTCAACAACGAAGCGATTGCGACGACGATCATCGGGCTGTTGCGCGAGAAACCGGATCACCCCGTCACTATTGGTGTCCACGGCGACTGGGGCGCGGGGAAGTCCAGTGTCCTGGAGATGATCGAAGCGGGATTCGCGGGCGACGATGACGTGCTCTGCCTCAAGTTCAATGGCTGGCGCTTCCAGGGTTTCGAAGACGCCAAGATCGCGTTGATCGAGGGCATTGTCACGGGTCTCGTGGAGAAACGCCCGGCAATGACGAAGGCTGCAGGGGCGGTCAAGGATGATCGCCGTGCAAGGCGCCGTTCAGTACGTCAGCGATGAAGAGATAAAGGGCTGGGAGGGCCAACACCCCGCAGAGCATGCGAGATGCGACCAACGCTCTGCTGTCAGGCGCACGGACCAAGAGCGCGAGCATTGAAGATGTAAATGACATCGACCACCATTTACAGGTGGCGCCCGGCGACGACGCATATTTTGCAAACCTCTACGAAAGATCGGGGTACCTGACGGTCTGGGTCGCCGAGTGCGACAAAAATCGCTGGCAGTACGATTTGCAGGCGATGATCGACGCGCCTGGCCCCGATGCAGCGAAGCGGCAATATTGTGAGAATTTGCTGGGTGACGATGAAGAAGGGCTGGTGCGTTTCGAGGTCAACCGGGCGGGGTACTCTTTACTTGTGGAAGAATTTCCGCTGGAGACCTTTCGTCGACTCAAGACCTTGTATGAAAAGCTGGTCGAGCTGCATCTGAACCGCCGGCAGACGGCGGCGCAGTGGCTGAGCCGCCAAGGCTCAGCAGTTTTGCCTGCGAGGAGTCCCGCTGTCCTGTTGGCACCCCACACGGCGGAATGGTTTGCTGCCCTGGCCGCATGGAATCCGCAGCAAGCGGCTCACACGCGTTCGATACTGCAGCAGTCTGGAAGCGACGCTGTGTGTTCCATTTGCGGGGATGCACCGGTGAGAGACTATCGCCTAGTCGGACCAGGGGTTCCGGACGGTGCGATCTGCACCCTGCGACTTTGCAATGATTGTTGGCGCATACGAGCCAATATGCATGCTGAGTCCTTGGCCCTGTTGACGTGACCGAGGGCATGCCCCGCACAAGATGGGTAGCTTTGGAAGGGCGCTGCCGCGAGGGCGAGGCATGCTTCGTCGAACTGGCACAGCGAATCGGGCAGGCCAACGACATCGACAAGATAGGGTAGGTGTGTTGCGGCAGGCGAAGTGATCGAGAGCCATCGGCTTACCACCGGGCTGTACCGTGGCAGAGTAAAATGTAACTTGGTTTGCCGTTGTTCGTTGACGATTGATGCGCTGGAGTAGTCGTCGCGCAAACTGAGTCCATCTCCCGCGCCAGCAGAAGCTGTCGTTTTTTGACGGTATAAATGACGGTAAAACTGAATGAACACTACGAACAAAGCCAGCATCCATGTGGGTTTCAAGGCCTCGGAAACAATTGAGTGGGAATGATTGCGGCGTGT
>JAUSQH010000400.1 GCA_030652895.1 Alphaproteobacteria bacterium | reverse complement strand
TGGAATGTGGACCGGCGTTTGACATTCATGGCCGAGGACGGTGTGGACATTCAGGTGCTGTCACCCATGCCGGAACTGTTGTCCTACTGGTTCAATGTCGAAGAAACCGTGGTGATGGGCCGCCATATCGCCCAGACCCTGCGCAACATGATTGACAGGGCGCCTGCAAATTTTTACGGCCTGGGCATGGTTCCGCTGCAGGACCCGGACCGTGCGGCGAAAGAGCTGGAGGTGCTGAAACGTGATTACGGTCTGCATGGTGTGCAGATTGGCACCCATGTGATGGGCAAGGATCTGGGCGATCCGTGCTTCAAGGTGTTTTTTGCCGCTGCTGCGGAACTTGGCATGGCGATTTTTGTGCATGGGCTGCAGCCGGTGGGCGAGGAACGCTGGGGGGCCAATCCGCTGATGGGCGGTCTGCTGGGGTATCCTATCGACAGCGCCATTGCAGCGGCGTCGTTGATCAACGGACAGGTTATGAAGTCACACCCGGCCTTACGCCTGGGGTTCAGCCATGGTGGCGGGTCGGCTATGACCGTGGTTAACCGGTTGCAGAAAGTGTGGAAAAGCGCGCCGCAAATGGCCGCCGCCATGCCCGAAGCGCCGCTTGAAACCGCGCGCCGCTTTTATTACGACACGCTGGTGTACGAACCCGCATTGTTGCGCGCGGTCCGGGAGATGTTCGGCGCCGGCCAATTGATGGTCGGCACCGATGATCCGTTCCCGATCCGCCAGCAAAAACCCGGCGAATTTCTGCGCGAATGCGGCATTGCGGGGGCTGAACTGGACGCCATACTGGGCGGTAATGCATTGCGTTTCCTGGGCATTGCCGGATAAACAGTATCCATGACCCAATCTGATTTGCTGCGCCTGTGCGCAACGGACGCTGTGCCCGATGATGCGCCGCTGAAGGTAGAACTTCCCGGCCATGCGCCCTTTGCCGTCTATCACATAGAAGGCAACTATTACGTCACCGACGATACCTGTACCCATGGCGCGGCGTCCCTGTCCGAAGACGGGGAGCTGAACGGTTTTCAGATCGAATGCACCTGGCATTTCGGCATTTTCGATGTGCGCACCGGCGAAGTAGTCGCCCGCCCCTGCACGGAACCCCTTAAAATCTGGCCGGTAACGGTGCAGGACGGCGCGGTGTATATATCTCTGGACTGAGCCTTATGCCCCCTGCACGACATTGGCGGCGCGCAGG
>JAUSQH010000399.1 GCA_030652895.1 Alphaproteobacteria bacterium | reverse complement strand
TGATTGCGCAAGCCGGCCATGGCGTGACCGGGCTGGCCTGCCTGGGCGACGTGCTGTACCGCTTCATCGATGCCGCCACCGACGCCGCCGCGCTTCAGGTCGACAGCAGGTGCGCGGCGGCGCTGCCGCGGCCGCGGCCTTATCTGGCGCCGCGCGCGGAGGGCGGGCGATGATCGAAGTCACCGACCTGGCCAAGCGTTTCAGCCAGGGCCGCGGCGCCAAGGCGCGTGTTGTCCAGGCCGTGGACGGCGTCAGCTGGGTTGCTGCCGACGGTTGCATCACCGGCTTGCTCGGCCCCAACGGCGCCGGCAAGACGACCACGCTGCGCCTGGTGGCGGCGCTGATCGCCCCCGACGCCGGCAGCGTGCGCGTCGACGGCATCGACGTCGCTGCCCAGCCGGCCGCGGCGCTGGCGCGCATGGGCGTGCTCAGTGACGCCCGCGGCCTGTATCCGCGGCTGACGGCGCGCGAGAACATCGTCTACTACGGCCGCCTGCACGGCATGACCGCCGCCGCCGCCAACGCGCGCGCCGATCAGCTGGCCGCGGTGCTCGACATGCAGCCCTTGCTCGACCGCCGCACCGACGGCTTCAGCCAGGGCGAGCGCATGAAGACAGCGCTGGCACGTGCGCTGGTGCACGACACGCCGAACATCGTGCTCGACGAGCCGACCAACGGGCTGGACGTGCTCGCCACGCGCGCGCTGCGCGAGGCCTTGCGCCGGCTGCGCGACGACGAAGGCAAGTGCATCGTCTTTTCGACCCACATCATGCAGGAGGTGGAGCGCCTGTGTGACCAGGTGGTCGTGGTGGCCCATGGGCGCACGGTGGCCAGCGGCACGGTGGCCGAGTTGTCGGCCGCCAGCGGCCACAGCGACTTCGAGGAAACCTTTGTCGCGCTGGCCTTCAGCGCCAGCGAACGGCACCAGGCGGGGCCATGATCAAGTCGGCCTGGATCGTCTTTCGCAAAGAGCTGCTCGACGCCTTGCGCGACCGCCGCACGCTGTTCATGGTGTTGCTCAGCTCGGTGGCCATCGGGCCGCTGGTGCTGGTGCTGATCTCGACCCTGGTGGCCGGCATCGAGGCCCGCGCCGAAGCGCGCGTGGTGGTGGTGCACGGCATCGAGCACGCGCCGACGCTGCGCAACTACCTCGAGCGCCAGACCTACACGCTGCGCGCGGCGCCGCCCGACTACGAACAGCAGCTCAAGGACAGCAAGCTGGCCGACCCGGTGCTGGTGATCGCGCCCGACTTCGAGGCCGTGCTGGCGCGCGGCGAGGCACCCGTCGTCGAACTGGTGTCGAGCGCTTCGAACCAGCGTGCCGATCGCGGTGCCGGCGCGCTGCGGCGCTTGCTGCAAGGCTTCAACCAGGAACAGGCGACGCTGCGACTGGCGCTGCGCGGGGTGGCGCCTGCGGTTCTGGAGGCGTTGCAGGTCGAGCGCCGTGACCTGGCCGACCCGGCGATGCGGGCGGCGCAGATGTCGACCTTCGTGCCTTTTTTCGTCCTGATGGCGGTGCTGTACGGCGCCCTCAACGCCGCGCTGGACACGACGGCCGGCGAGCGCGAACGCGGCT
>JAUSQH010000396.1 GCA_030652895.1 Alphaproteobacteria bacterium | reverse complement strand
CCACGCCGCGCAGGTCGCTGACCTGCAAGTTGGGATTGGTAGGAGACTCCAGAAACAGCACCTTGGTATTGGGCCGGACGGCGCCCTGCCATTGCGCCAGGTCGCGCCCGTCGATCAGTGTGGACTGAATGCCAAAACGCGGCAGCATTTCCTCGACAATATAGCGGCACGAACCAAACAGCGCCCTGGCCGCGACCACATGATCGCCGGCGCGCAGCATTGCCAGCAGCGAACTGGACACTGCCGCCATGCCGGTTGCCGTGGCCCAGGCCGCTTCGGCCCCTTCCAGTTCGGCCATGCGCTGTTCAAACATGCCAACCGTGGGATTGGAAAAGCGGCTGTATATAAAGCCGTCATCCTCGCCCTTGAACCGTGCGGCGGCCTCTTCGGCGGAGCGGTACACATAGCCCGAGGTAAGAAACAGGGCCTCGGATGTTTCGCCGAACTGCGAACGTTCGCTGCCGCCATGCACCGCTTTGGTGCGCGGCCGCCAATGTTTTGAAGTCTTGTTTGATGTCGTATCAGGCATTGATTTATCTCACAAAAAAGCCCCGACCTCTGGTGCGGGGCTAGAGCAGTCATCTCTGCGCCCGACCATTTTAGCGAATACTTTAACGTGGCCGCAAGCCGGTCGGCACAAATCACCACGAAGCTTTGGGATAGACCCGCAAGGGGCCGACGTCAACCGTAAAATCAGGCCTTCACGCTGCACGACGCTCCGCCCAGCACACAGAATTTGGCGCAATGCGGATGATTGAGGGTAACCGGGCGTTTCGCCCCGGCAAGCGTTTCGCCCAATTCGAAACGCGTATCATAGGGCAGCAGGGTGCAGGCGAGCACCGCCGGGCGTGCCGCCCCTTTACGCTTCACCACCATACGGGCGCTGGCGCACATAACGTCATCGGGGTTTTTGTCCAGAATGCCCCAGCACGCGGTAGTAATTTCCGGCACGTCAACCTGTTCATCCATTTCCGGAAACAGCACCAGTTGCGCAGGGTTATATGCGTCAATATGAATGTCATGTTCCGCAAACAGCCGCGCATAGCCCGCGCGCGCGGTATCCATAACTTCATCCCAGCATAGACGCCCGGCCACATCCAGAGAAAATCCGTGCCCGGATAAAAAACGCATTCCGTCGATCGCGGCATTCCATGTGCCCGCGCCCCGTTCGGTTTCGTGTAGCGCCTTTGTGTAATGGTCCAGACTGACGCGCAGGGTAAGCTTTTCGTCAAAGCGTTTATGCAGCGCCAGCAGGCCCTGCGCCACTTTGGGCCGCCGCATCGGCTGCATGGCGTTGGTCAGCACCAGTACCCGAAACCCGCGCGCCAGACATTCTTCCAGCATTGCCAGAAAATCCGGATTCATAAATGGTTCGCCGCCGGTAAAGCCGATTTCTGCGGTGGGCAGGCCGGTATCGCGAATTTCATCCAGATAATGCGCCACTTCATGGGCGCGCAGATATTCCAGCCGGTCATTCGTGGGGGATGATTCAATATAACAATGCGCGCAGGTAATATTACATAATGTGCCAGTGTTGAACCATAAGGTTTCAAGCGCGCGCAGCGCCACACTGGCGCGCGCCTGACCATCCAGCGTGCGCACCGGGTCACGGAATTTTTGCGGGTTCAGCGTCACAACGTTCATGGCTCAGTGTCGCACCAAAGGGCGTATAGCGGCAAGCTTCAGATGAAGCGTGTCATCTCCTGTTACGCCGGACCCCGGCCTGAAGTTACGTAAATTCGTCCCGTTGCTAGCAGCCGTTTTGCCCGGCACGCTGCCCAAATGAATTACTGGTTCTGGATATAGATAGTTCTTGTGCCGCTAAATCGGGAGTTAAACAACGGGGGCAAATGTGGCTGGGATTGAACTAAATGCCTGAATCAAAGTGAATGAGGATAAACAGCGCCCCCTCCCACAATTCGGCGCGGAAGGGGGACACACCTGGTACGGCTATGCGCGGTGTCGTCTGGCTAGACCACCGAGTAAACCCATTCCCCCCAGCAACAAACTAACCGTTACCGGCTCGGGAACAACCGAAATACGGATCGTGCGATCGACGTCACTATCGGCATGCTGCACGTTCACATAAGCAACATTGCTCCTCAACGGATCGAAATAAAGCCCCGTTGGTTCAGCGCCTAGTGTCGACAATGACGCCCAGCGGCCAAGTGCTTCAGCAACGCCGTCAAAGTCGATGTCATAGGCGAACCAGATATCGGCAACGCCGCCTGGCTGATCTTCGACAATATAAATATTTCCGAACCCGTCAATCGCCAGATTGTCCGGGTTCAGGAACTCCAGACCTACCGCCACACCGGTTCCTTTCTTGATGGTGTCCCTGTTGGCGAACAGGGTTACCGTCGCGTTGGTGGCGTCGGTCAGAGCGATGGCGAAGACGGCGCCCGCGCCATCCGTGCTGGAGGCAGTGGCTGCGAAGTAAAGCTTTTGCACGCCGCCGACCGTTTTGATTTCCAGATCCTCCGGCCGGTTGTACGCCGAACCACCTACCCGGTCGGCGGCCTTGCGCCCATCGACAAAGGTGTTTGCGTCAATGATTACATTGTCGGCGGCGTCCAGCGCGGTGCCATCAGAGTTGGTGATCTGCTCCCATGTTGCCGCGCCCGTTGCGTCGGGGCCCGAGACGGTGGCTTTCAGTACATAGGTCTTCCCCGCCGTGAAAAAGGTGGCGCCGTCATTCGGGGTATCCGATACATATTTGTAAATGCTGCCGCTACTGTTTTCGTCAATAAAGTAGAGGTTGTTATCGGCGTCAAAGGTGAGGCCCTCATGCGAAACCCGTGGAATGATGGTGCGCGCGACAAAGCCGGTTGCGCCAGCAGCGGCCAGCGGGCTGGTTACTTCAAACAGGCGGCCCTTGGTGCTGCCGACGCCCCATGATTCTTCGGCCGTCAGATAAGTGCCAAACGGGGTCCAGCGTGAGGCGTCGCCACGGACAAATCCCTGGGTGCCCTCGGCGACAATAGTTTCCGCATTGCCAGTAACCACATCCAGGCGCCGTACGCCCGCACTAGCCGTTTCATAGGGGGTGAACAGAAAGCGGCCCGCGTCCGGGCCAGTTTCGTTCAGCGTATTCATATCCCAGTTGTCGCCCAGCCTGACGCCGCCGTTTTTGGGGCCTGCATTGTTGGCGTTCAGGGTTTCCTGCGTGAAACTAGGTGATGAAAGCTGAAATGGTTTGTCTTCGGGCAGCGACCCGCCCGCAACCGAACTTGCCAACGGTGTAAAGTCTGCAAAATTGATCGGGGCGGCGAAAGACGGTGACGCCGCTAGCACAATACCTGCTGCGAGAAAAATTTCTGACTGACGCATGATTTTGTCTCCAACTATTCATTAGTTCCAGCCCCATTCCGGACTGCGAATTAATTTCTAGTTAGCGACTTTTACAAAGCGGTGACTCCGCAATGAAGTTTTCAGACAGCTTAGCCAGCCTCACCATTCGTCACACCGCCCAACTCACAGATCAGCTTCCAGGCATGAGCGTCCACGGGCGTTACGGACAGCCGTGACTGACGGACCAACGCCATGTCCTGAAGCCGCGGCTCCGCCTTGATTTGCGCCAGGGTTACGGGTTGCGGCACGGGTTTCACCGCGCGCACAACGACCAGGCCAAAGCGCCCGGACGCATCGGTTGGATCGGGATGATGTTCGCGGATCACCTCGACAATGCCAACAATGCGTTTTTCGTCGACGGAATGGTAGAAAAACCCCAGATCGCCTTTGCGCATGGCCTTCATATTGTTGTTGGCCTGGTAATTGCGCACGCCGTTCCACGGCTCACCCTTGGCCCCGCGCTTGACCTGTTGCTCCCACGACCAGGCGCCAGGCTCGGACTTGAATAGCCAGTAGGCCATTGGATTAATTCGTCGCCGGGTTGCCGACCGTCCAACGGAACGGGCGAATGTCGACGCTGCCAAACAGACCCGCTTTGGTATAGGGGTCGCCGTCCGACCAGGCCTGCGCCTGCGCCAGCGTATCGAACTCAAGCACCAGCACGCTGCCCGCCATGCTTTCATTATCGTCGCCCAGAATAGGGCCGCCAATGCGTACACAGGTTGAGTTCTTTACATAGTTGAGATGCGCCTGCCGGTTGGCGAGCCGAAGTTCCAGACTGTCTGGCTTGTCTTTGCAATAGAGGATGAAGTGCATGGTGTTTCTCCCAGTTAGAGCAGCTATGCTTCCTCGCGCGTGAACGGGCGCGAGAGCAGATCGGTAATCACCGTATCAATATTTGCGCCGCCATTCAGTATCGTATCGACAGCCGCGGTAATGGGTACATCCACCCCGGCAGTGAGTGCAAGCTGAACAGCGGCGCCCGCCGTGCTGGCGCCTTCAAACACCCCGCGTGAATTGGCGGTAATGGCGGCCAGGGTTTCACCCTGCCCCAAACGCAAGCCAAGGCTGAAATTACGCGACTGGCGGCTATTGCATGTCAGCGCCAGATCGCCAATGCCCGCCAACCCCATCATGGTTTGCGGCTGACCCCCCAGCGCCACCGCCAGGCGGGTCATTTCCGCCAGCCCGCGGGTCATCAGCGCAGAGCGCGCACTGTCCCCCAGACTACGGCCTTCGGTAATACCGCAGGCAATGGCGATAACATTCTTGAGCGCGCCGCCGATTTCCACTCCAATAATATCGGGCGACAGATAAGGGCGGAAGCTTTGCGTTCCAATGGCCTGTACGAGTTCTTCGCCAACGCCGCTATCTGTGCAGGCCAGTGTCACTGCCGTCGGCAGCCCCCTGGCTATGTCGGCGGCGAAGCTCGGCCCCGAAAGAGCGGCCACAGGATGGTCCGGCGCTATTTCCCCGACCACCTGATGCATCATCATATTGGTGCCAATCTCGATCCCCTTGGCGCAAACCAGCAACGGCACGCCCGAACGCAGATGCGGAACCAGGCGCACCAGCACGTCACGGATGAATTGCGCTGGAACCGCCAGCAGAATGGCGTCCGCGTCCCCTGCCTCACCAAGATCGGTGGTCGCGGCAATTGCCTCTGGCAATGTAACGCCGGGTAAATAGGCCGGATTTACGTGGCCTTTATTGATCGCCATAAACGTCCCAGGGTCGCGCACCCACAAACGGACCTGCCGCCCGGCGCGTTGCGCCACGCACGCCAATGCGGTGCCAAACCCCCCGGCGCCGATGATCGCAATCTGCTGCAGCCCGGTCACAGCGGCAATCTGGTATGGAAATATGACGTTCTAATGACCATATAAATAAATAATTTATTGATTGTTCAGGGTTTACGATTACAATCGTGATTGGAGGAAATGTGTCAATGATAATGCCCGTTGAAACGGACATACGCACGAAAATTATCGATGCCGCGCGTAAACTAGTCGCCCGCTATGGCTATGGCAAGACTACCATGGCGGATCTGGCGGAAGCCTGCGGCATGTCGCCTGGCAATTTATACCGCTATTTCCCAGGAAAACTGGACATTGCCGAACAGCTTGCCCAGCAGGCGTTCGATGAGGAGCTCACAGCTTTGCGTGAAGTGGTGCGCAAACAGGATTTGAGCGCCACCGAGAAGCTCAAGGTTTTTTTCTGTACCCAGCTTCACGTTACCCATGACAAGCTGAACGAAGATTCGAAAATCTTTGAAATCGCGGAGATTATCAAGCGCGAACGGCCTGAGCTGTCGAATGAGAACCTGAAACGGTTAAGGGCGCTGCTGACGGAAATTCTGGCGTCCGGCAATGCATCGGGCGAATTTAACATCCCTGATGTCGTAAGCGCTGCTGAAATGATTCAGTGTGCGACCATGAAATATCATTATCCGCAATTATTCACCAAATTACCTCTGAATGAATTGGAACGCGAGTTGCGCGGCGTTATCGGGTTGATTTTACAGGGTATTTCCGCGGGGGAAACATCCAGGACAAACGCAAAAGCCGTCGCGCGCGGCTAACTTCCCGGTTAATTCATCCGTTCCGCAAAACATTTTTTTGTATATTCAGAAAAACCTGCCTCCCTGACATATTTGCAACAATCTGCTTCGGCGGCAAAAGAGCCTATAGATTATATATTATAATCAATAACTTATATCAGCCCCGGCCTGCACCTTCCCCAGCCCTCGAAGCCCCGTCTCCGGATATCCGAAAAAAAATGATCCTGTAGTAAATAATTTTCATTTCATTCATTGTTTTTTAGAAATGGATGCCCTATATAAAACTCATGGCAGCAAATGCTGCAGCGCTTAACGGGAAATGCCGCGGCGCACAATAAGTTAACCTGCCGATGGAGGGCGACATGATTAAACATTTTCCGGAATTTGACACCAATGAAGTCATATGGGTAGTGCTTGGTTTTGGCATCGCGGCTTACGCGGTTATGCTGGTGGCGCAGGTGCTGCAGAACTACAGCCTGATCTAGCGTCAGAGAGAATTTGCGGCAACGCAACATAAATATAGAAGGATACAGAAAATGAAACAGTACATCGTTCAAAAACGGTTCGAAGAACTGGTGGTTATTGGCGGACGGGCGGCCCTGGTGGTCTATGCCATTGCCGCTTTGTTGCAAGGCGCGGGCGGGATTGTGGCCTGACGGCCAGCCGCCCATTCGATGAAGGAGGAGCATGTCATGCCTCGGATAGAGACGAAATTGGGTGATTTGATCCGCGCGGTCTTGCCCACGTTAGTAGGCGGGATTTTATGGGGTTATCTGGCGGCGGCGATGTTGTACGGCACGATTCAGGCTTAAGGTTTTACCTTCGCGCCCCCTCCCCCCCTCGGGTCCGAAGGATACTATGACGCCGGAGCGCATATCGCTCCGGCGTTTTTTTTTGCCCGTCGCACCAGTACAAATTGGGCTAGCCGCGAAACGCGGGTTTTGATAGTGTCCATGCCAGCCGGATCGCAGCAAATGACGATCTTGTGCACTGCTATTACAGAGCTCAATGGAGCTCATTGGAAAGATGGAGACAATCATGGCCGCTAAGACACTGGAAGACTGGCAGAAAATGCGCGATGGCCTGAGCTATCGTAATCAGGCGTTTATCGATGGTAAATATGTTGATGCGGTTTCCGGCAAAACCTTTGAAAATGTCAGCCCCATCGACGGGCGTGTGCTGGCCAAGGTTGCAGAATGCGACAAGGAAGATGTCGATCTCGCTGTAAAGGCTGCCCGGCGTGCATTCGAAGCAGGCACCTGGTCCGAAGCAGCCCCCGCACATCGCAAGGCCGTGCTGTTGAAGCTGGCCCGTTTGGTTCAGGAAAACTCGGAAGAACTGGCGTTGCTGGAAGCCCTGGATATGGGCAAGCCGGTGATGATGGCCAAAAATGTCGATATGGCTGGCGTCGCAAACAATTTTCAGTGGTACGGCGAAGCCATCGACAAGATTTATGATGAAATTGCGCCGACCGGTCCCGCCGGGCTGGGTTTGATCACCCGCGAACCGCTAGGCGTGATTGGCGCGGTGGTGCCATGGAATTTTCCGCTGATGATGTCGGCATGGAAACTTGCGCCCATGCTCGCCACCGGCAACAGCGTTGTGTTGAAACCCGCCGAACAGTCTCCCCTGACGGGGATCCGCCTGGCCGAACTGGCGATGGAAGCGGGCATTCCCGAAGGTGTGCTGAACGTGCTGCCGGGCTTTGGTGAAACTGCAGGCCAGGCGCTTGGCATGCATATGGATGTGGACGCGATCTCCTTCACCGGCTCAACCGAAGTTGGCAAATATTTCCTGCAATATTCGGGAAAATCCAACATGAAGGCGATCTGGCTGGAGTGTGGCGGCAAATCTCCCAACATCATTATGAAAGATGCGCCAAATCTGGACGCCGCCGCACAGGCCGCGGGCATGGCGATCTTCTTCAACTCCGGCCAGGTTTGTCTGGCCAGCTCACGCCTGCTGGTCGAAGAAGGCATTAAGGACGAGTTTCTGGAAAAAGTGAAAGCCGTTGGCAAGTTCATGCAGCCCGGAGATCCGCTGGATCCGAAAACCATGATGGGCACCATGGTCGACAAGTCACAGACCAAGCGTGTGATGGGCTATATTGAAGCTGGCCAGAAGGAAGGCGCCAAACTGGTGCTGGGCGGCAAACAGGTGCGCCAAAACACGGGTGGCGAATATATCGAACCGACCATCTTCGACAACGTGAAGAATGACATGAAGATAGCGCAGGAAGAAATCTTCGGGCCTGTTCTTTCGACCCTGACTTTCAAGGATACCGAAGAGGCGCTGAAAATCGCCAATGATTCGATCTATGGCCTGTATGCCAATCTTTGGACCAATGATCTGACCAAGGCGCACAAGATGGCCCGCAAGATCCGCGCCGGTTCCGTCAACATCAACAACACCAATGGTGGTGGTCTGGTCATGCCGTTCGGCGGGTACAAGCAGTCAGGCATTGGCCGTGACGGCTCGCTGCATGCGCTGGACAAATTCACCCAGATGAAAGCGACCTATATCGCCCTGGGTTGAGGCGTTTACGAAAAACTAAAGGCCGGTCTTGAAAAAGATTGGCCTTTATTTGCGCCATAATATTTCATCATGATGGTGGCCGGTTCCGGACGTCGGCCATCATTTTTTTTACGGCCTGACCGCTCACAAAATTTATGCTTTTTCTGACCAGCGGGGCCAGTACGGCATCGTCCATCGCGATCTTGTCCGGCACAATGACATACTCCCTTTTAATTGGCGCCTTCGGAAAATACTGAAGCGGTTTTGCGCCCTTGGTCATTAATTCCGTCCGGACGTCCGCCGGCAACTTCAACGCAAGGCCAACAGGCGTCAGCGTCATGAATATTTTTCCATCAATATAGGTAGCTGCGCCGTTGAAGAAGCGTTTGCAATCAACCGCAGTCAGGCCGCCATCATCGGTGATCAACTGGTTGATGATGGTTTGAAGTTCCTGAACATAATTCGCGGTCATGTTTCTACCGGGCCCCGGAGATTGATGTGTCAAATCCCGGCAGACGCAGGAGATGGTCCTCAACAAAGGTGACGAAATCTATGATGCGGCGCAGGCGGCGTTGCTCCGGCCGGTACACAATGGAAAGGAGCCAGTTGACTTCCGGAAGAGGATCCGAGCAGCGCTCAATGCGCATATCACTGTCACCCAGATGACATGGCAAAATTCCAATGCCAAGCCCCTGCGCGATGAGCTCTCTGGTGGCAACCACGCCATCAACGGTCATGCAAAATTTCGCATTGGGGACACGCTTTAGGACATCCTCCGGCACATCTGTCTCGCCAGGCCGCGCAATGTAACGTAACGCGGCATTCTTTGCGTTTTTGCGCCGGTAGAGAGCCAAAATTGGTTTGCCAATTTTCCGCGTCAGCAAATTGCCATCGTTGCCGCTGCTGAACCGTAACGCCACATCCGCTTCGAAATGATACAGATCGACAATTCGATAGGTGGACGTGAGTTCGAGAATTATATGCGGATATTCTAACGCGAATTCGTGAAAGCAGGGCGCCAGGGATATCGAGAGATCCTCTGGCAGTGAGACCCGTATTCTGCCGCTATGCTGCCCTTGGGTCCTTTGCTCCAGGATCGCCAGTTCCTGTTCGGCGCTTTCTGCCGCTGCAAAAACCTGACGCCCATAAGAGGTAAGAGAAAACCGCCCACCAAAGTGATCGAACAGCGGCTCTTTAAGGGCGTCCTCAAGTTGCTCAATACGGCGGGAGATGGTGGTGCGGTCCATTTTGAGCAGGCGCGCGGCGCCACTCAGCGTTCCGGCGCGCCCCAGTGCAAGGACAAAAGGTAGATCAGCCCATAACGGAACCATATGTGCAATATTCCCCGCTTATGTTCGAAATTTCGCATTTTAGTGCGTTTTTGCAGGGTATAGGGTTGGCCCATCTTAGACAAGCCTGATGCTGAAACGTATTGGAGAGGCTGGTATGACTATTTTGACAACACCGCAAATGCACCAGACAAAAACATGTTGGGGCAGGGTACTGCGTTCTGCCGGGCGTCAGCTAATAAGCGGATTGATCTGGAGTTATCTGGCGGCAGCCATGCTGTACGGGGTCTTGCAGGCTTAACCTTCACACGTCCCCTCCCAAATCGGGACTGAAGGTCACTTACGCCGGAGTGAAAACGCTCCGGCGTATTTTTTTACGAATTCTATTCCACCGTGATGGTAACGGGCTGCGATGCAACCGGCGTACTATGCGGAATGTGGTTATGGTCCCCCAGCAGCAATTGCAGGGTGTGTTTTCCGGGCGTCAGTTCAACCATCGCCTCGGTCTGGCCACCGCCAAAATGCATATGATGGGCGTCCTTGGCGATCGCTTCATTCAGAGTTTCACCTTGAGGTAATGGCGTGTCCACCAACAGATGATGATGTCCGGTATTTTCCTTCTCGACACCGGCGGGCGCCACCCCCATGCCGCTTAAACCGAACACCACATGCACCGGTGATTTGAGCGTCGCGCCGTCAGCGGGGCTGATAATGTAAAGTTTTACACCCTCCGGCGCAGGGGTGTCTCCAGCCGCCGCCGGGTTCGCGAAAAACAGGGCCGCAGCGATCATCAGTGGACCCATAAAAACTTTCATGCCGTTTTCTCCTCATAGTCAATGAGCGCCAGTGCGGCGCGAAATCCCGTTTCGGGGCTGCTCCAGATCGGAATGCTGATTTCCGGGCAATAGGCGACCGCCCCATGCATGGAGGCCTGCGCCAGTACGATGAGATCGGCAGTCAGCGCTGCCCCACGCAGGCCGCGCGCCACTTCGCGGTGATACGCCTCTATATCTCCGTGCTGAAAATATGTCCACGAACTGGCGAACAGATGATCGATTATGGTCACATTGGCGCGATCCATATCCCTGGCCGAAGAATGCATCAAGTCCATAGTCGAGACAAGGGCCGTCGAAATTGCGCCGCATACGGCGATATGGTTGCCCAGCATCACCGCATTGTCCGCCATCGGACGATCTATGCGCATGACGGGAATGGGCGCATCCGCATCGAATGCTTCCGCGAGCGCACCAAGCGTCGAGCAGGTGCACACAATAATCTCCGCCCCCTCAGTCATGGCGTTAGTCAGCGCAGCATTCGCCGCGGCTTCAATCTCGGCGGTCACGCAGCCCTGCGTAACCGCGCGTTCCAGCAGATCTTCGCGCACCACATGGCGTATCCCAAGATCGGGCGCAAAGCGGTCGCGCAAAGCGTCAAAGGTTGCGATATGCACCGGCGAGGTATGCAGGAAAACAATCACGCCATCATTCCTCGCGGCCCAAAGATCAGATTTTTTGACCGCTTTTTTCCCAGTCGGCCAGAAATGCGGCGATACCCGCATCGGTCAGCGGGTGCCGGATCAACTGGCGCAATACATTAGGCGGAATGGTGCAGACATCGGCGCCAATGCGTGCGGCTTCCAGCACATGAGCGGGATGGCGCACAGAGGCCACCAGAATTTCCGTCTCCAGCGCGGGATAATTATCAAAAATATCCCGAATGTCGGAGATCAGCTCCATGCCTTCCTGACTGATATCATCCAGCCGCCCCACAAAGGGCGACACAAACGCCGCCCCCGCCTTGGCTGCCAGCAACGCCTGATTGGCGGAAAAACACAGGGTGACATTGACCATCACGCCTTCATTGGCAAGCGACCGGCAGGCCTTTAACCCATCCCAGGTCATCGGCACCTTGATGGCGATGTTGCTGGCGACCGCGCGGAGCTTTTCGGCCTCACGCAACATGCCCGCCGTGTCCAGCGCAGTTACCTCGGCGCTGATCGGCCCCGGCACGAGCGCGCAAATCTCGTGCAAGGCCTCGATAAAATCACGCCCTGCCTTGGCGACCAGACTGGGATTCGTAGTCACCCCATCCACCATACCGGTGGCGGCAAGATCGCGGATTTCGTCAAGATCGGCGGTGTCGACAAAAAATTTCATAGGATGTGCTTTCCGTTTGCGTGGGATAACGCAATATAGACCATGGATTCGCTCAACGCCACACACTCCAGTTCGCGCACCGTCGCGGTACTGCTGCCGCTGCCGCTGGCGGGGCCGTATGATTATGCGGTACCCGATGGCGTCGCCCTGTCCCCGGGGGATATCGTAACCGCACCATTGGGCGCGCGCCAGATGGTGGGGGTGGTGTGGGGCGCAGCCAAGGGCGGCGTTGCTCCGACAAAACTAAAGCCCGTGCGTGCAAAACTTGATCTGCCGCCATTGCCGGATGATTTGCGCCGTTTCATCGACTGGGTGGCGGCGTATACATTGGCGGCGCCCGGCGCGGTGCTGCGGCTGGCGATGCGCGCGCCTTCTGCAATGCAGACCCCGCAACGGCTGCAAACCGTCTATCGGGCAGGCGGGCCGCTGCCTGAAAAAATAACCCCCGCGCGTGAACGGGTGCTGGCCTGTGCGAAGACTGCCCCCCTGAGCGTCGCCGAGCTCGCCCGCAAGGCGGAGGTCAGCACCAGTGTCGTGCGGGGACTGGTTGATGCAGGAACCCTGCTGCCGGTGGTGGTGGCGCGCGCATCTGTGGTTGAAAAACCCGATGCGGAGCATCCCGGCCCGCAACTCTCGGAACATCAAACGGTTTCGGCGCGCGCATTATGCGACGCGGTACAGGCGCAGACTTATTCCTGCAGCCTGCTGCACGGCGTAACCGGATCGGGCAAGACCGAGGTGTATTTCGAAGCGATTACGCAAGCCCTGCGTCGGGGAAAACAGGCGCTGGTGCTGCTGCCGGAAATCGCGCTGACGGTACAGTTTCTGGAACGCTTTGCGGCGCGCTTTGGCTGCCTGCCCGCGCAATGGCATTCGCAATTGGCCGAACCCAAACGCCGCGACATATGGCGCGCGGTGGCGTGCGGCGAAGCGCGGGTGGTGGTGGGGGCGCGCTCCGCGCTCTATCTTCCGTTTGCGGAACTTGGCCTGATTATCGTCGATGAAGAACATGACGCGGCCTATAAACAGGAAGATGGCGTTACCTACCATGCCCGCGACATGGCGGTGGTGCGTGCCCATCTGACGGACATTCCCATTGTGCTAAGTTCCGCCACGCCGTCGCTGGAAACCATGGTCAACGCGCAAACCGGCCGCTACCGGCACTTGTTGTTGCCGGATCGCCATGGCGGCGCGCTTCTGCCCGGCATCGAGGCGGTGGACATGCGAGCCGCAGGCCTGCCTGCCGGCCAATTTCTTTCCCCACGTCTGGCCCACTTAATGGCGCAAACCCTGGCGCGCGGCGAACAGGTGCTGCTGTTTCTCAACCGGCGCGGTTATGCGCCGCTGACCCTGTGCCGCGCCTGTGGGAGCCGCATGGAATGCCCGAACTGTTCCGCCTGGCTGGTTGAGCATCGCTTTCATAACCGGATGTTGTGCCATCATTGCGGCCATGAAGCGCAAAAGCCCAAAGCCTGTCCCACATGTGGCGAGGCAGACCGGCTGGTCGCGTGTGGTCCAGGCATTGAACGGCTGGCGGAAGAAGTAGCCGGCGCCTTCCCGGAATTTATCCCGGCCATTCTGTCCGGCGATAACAGTGTGGCGCAGGCCCGGGAAACCATTGCAGCCTTCACCCGAGGCGAAACCAGGCTGCTGATCGGCACCCAGATTGTCGCCAAGGGGCATCATTTTCCCGGCCTTACGCTCGTGGGCGTAATTGACGCCGATCTGGGGCTGGCGGGCGGCGATCTGCGCGCCGCGGAACGCACCTTTCAGATGCTGCACCAGGTGTCGGGCCGAGCCGGGCGCGAAAAACAGGCAGGCCGTGCTGTGCTGCAAACCTATATGCCGGAGCATCCGGTGATGCAGGCGCTGATCTCCGGCAATCAGGCGAAATTCCTGGAAGCAGAATCGGCGGCGCGCCAGGCGCGTACCCTCCCTCCGTTCGGGCGGCTGGCGGCGCTGATAATCTCCGGCCCCGATCAGGAGCAGGTCCGCGGGTTTGCCGTCGCCCTTGCGCGTGCGGCACCGCATGGAGCGAACCTGCATGTCCTCGGTCCCGCGCCCGCGCCCCTGGCGCTGCTGCGCGGGCGCCATCGCACCCGCCTGTTGCTGATGGCCACCCGCCAACATGATGTGCAGGCCCTGCTGCGCGCCTGGCTGGCCAGAGTCAAAATCCCGCCCGCCGTGCGCCTGTCCGTCGACGTCGATCCCTATAGTTTTATGTGAGTTAATCCCCGCCTACTCTTGCACCCCTGCGGTCAGTATGTTAGGACACGCGCGGCTTTAAGGGCGTGGTCTTTGTCGGTTTCCACACTGCCTGGAAAAGCCTTTTGTTCTCATGCGGTTAGTTTTTGCCTGCCACTTTGTGGCGGGCGCAGTTGAGGGGCCTCAATTGGCTGAGCAAACACAACAGGTTGCGGGTGTTTCGGGTTTGCCGGGGCGTTACGCCACAGCTATTTTTGAACTGGCGCGCGACGCGGGGACGCTGGACGCTGTGGCGGCCGATCTGGCCACGCTAACTGCTTTGCTGGGCAGCAGCGCCGATTTAACGCGGCTGGTGCGCAGCCCGGT
>JAUSQH010000394.1 GCA_030652895.1 Alphaproteobacteria bacterium | reverse complement strand
CGCTGCTGCAGAAATCGACCCTTGTCTATGCCAATCTTTGGGTGGTTAGCCGTGGCGCTGCTCATGTTGCAGAGGAACATCCATGCCCCATGTTCGACGCGATATGGGAGAGACGTTGAACGCGCGTCAGCGTGTGCTCGAAGAGGTTGTTTTTCGCGGCCAGTTTCCGCGGGGTTGAAGGCGCGCTTTCCGATGTTTTCATGAGTGCACTGGATCGGGAAATGTTGTCCCCGACAGCATGAGAGGACATTCGAAATGGCTGGCGGAATAGAAAAGCTCACGGCGCTCAAGGTTGCCCGACTCTCGAAGCCGGGTCGCTACGCCGACGGCAAGGGCCTGTACCTTCAGATCACGAAGGCCTTGGTGAAAAGCTGGATCTTCCGGTACGAGCGAGACGGCAAGGAGCGCTACATGGGCTTGGGTGCCACGCATACCGTGAGCCTCGCCGAGGCGCGGGAGCAGGCGAGAGACGCACGGGTCTGTTTGGCCGGAGGCAAGGACCCGCTCGAGGTGCGCAATGCGCTCGTTGTCGCCAACAAGGTCGAACAACTGAGCAATCTCGACTTCGACCGCTGCGCGGCGGACTACATCAAGAGCCACAAGGAAGCGTGGAAGAACGAGAAGCATCAGAAGCAGTGGGAGACCTCGCTGAGCACGTATGTCTCGCCGCACATCGGGAAGCTCCACGTTCGGCGCATTGACACCCCCTTGGTCCTGAAGGTGCTGCAGCCGATCTGGAAAACGAAGACGGAGACCGCATCGCGGATCCGCGAACGGATGGAGCGCGTCTTGTCTTGGGCTGCCAAACAGGGCTATCGCGAAGGCGAGAACCCGGCTCGGTGGCATGGTCACTTGGAAGAACTGCTGCCGAAGCCGGCGAAGCTCAAGAAGGTGAGGCATCACCCGGCCTTGCCGTATCGGGAAACCGGTGCATTTTTCGACGGATTGCGGTTGCAGAAGGGCATCGGGGCCCGAGCCCTGGAACTTACTGTCCTCACCGCCTGCCGGACCGGTGAAGTGCTTGGAGCGCAGTGGACCGAGATCGACTTCAAAGCGCGTGTCTGGGTCGTTCCCCC
>JAUSQH010000389.1 GCA_030652895.1 Alphaproteobacteria bacterium | reverse complement strand
CAGACGCGCAAAGGTGTCGTGATCGATGCGCGCCTCCAGCTGCCGCTGTGCGCCCATCGCCTTGTTGGGATCGTCATTGCCGATGGCCGCACTGGCCACCTGCTGTTCTATCATTGCGGCAAAGGCGTCCGCATGGCTCGCCTGCCAGGCTGCATCCTGGCGGGTGTCGCTGACGGAAATAATGAAACGCGCGCGGGCCTCAACATCCATTCCACTCAATTCATGCAGCGGATAGG
This sequence comes from Alphaproteobacteria bacterium, assembly GCA_030652895.1. GTDB lineage: Bacteria > Pseudomonadota > Alphaproteobacteria > UBA11222 > UBA11222 > UBA11222. The sequence goes on along the minus strand of JAUSQH010000389.1, from coordinate 5,695 downwards.
ACGCCCCACCCGTTCCACCAGAGGACGTACATGCCAGCACCAGCCGTTCAACCTTGTCCGGGCGACGCAGGGCCAGATGCTGCGCCACCATGCCGCCAAACGAAACCCCCATCACATGGGCGCGCTCCCAGCCAAGCACATCCATCAGCGCCGCCGCATCATCGGCATATTGCACCATGGTGTAGGGACGGTCGGGTTTTTCGCTGCGGCCAAGACCGCGCTGGTCGTAGCCCAGCACCTCAAAAGTTTTGCCCAGCGGCCCGTCAAAGGCATTGGGCTTGAACCGCAAATCTGCGCCAGTGCCGTTAATGAACAGCACCTTTTGACCGTTGCCCGCGATCTCGTAATAAATCTGAACATCGCCGGCCTGAACATGTGGCATTCGTAGTTCCTCTCGCGATCAGATTATAAACAACCCGGTGGTTCGCGTCATTGCGCCGCCGCAAGTTCCGCCGCGAGCGCTTTTTGCATCCGGCTCAGCCAGTCTTCGTGAATGGTGATATACAGTCCTTCGTCGGCTTTGCCGGTGCTGGTCATGCGGGCGTCAAAGCCAAGAATCTGCCCCTCTTCATTTGCCCCTTCCGTCCACCGGGTGGCGCCGCGCGACATATTGTTCCAGCGTGTTGCGCGGCCGTTAAAGCCGATCTGGCAATTATTAAATTCGGTCAGATCATCCGGGGTCGCCATGCCGCTGGCGTTAAAAAAGTCCTCATACTGACGAATACGCACGGCGCGCGCCGCGTCACTTTCGCCCACCGGCGCAATGCAATAGGTAATGATTTCCGTTTCATTCACCGAAACCGGCCGGATGATGCGGATTTGCGTACTGGTCTGATCCATCAGGAACATATTGGGAAACAGCAGCAGGTTGCGGATACGCTCACACATCCATTGTGTGCGCTGGGGGCCAAAGTCTTTCAGAAACTTTTCCCGATGCTCAAAATTCGGCCGGCTCTGATAGTTTTTATAGTCAAGCCACAGCAATGCATGCCCGTGATCAAATGCAAAAAAACCGCCCTGATTAATGGAGTTCAGATCGACCACCTTGGTGTCGTTTTTGGACAGGCCTTCTGAGCGGCGCATCGCCGTCATCATGTAATTGCCGTGCACGGCGTCAACATGATAGCCGTCCAGCCCGTTTTCGACCTGCAATTTCCAGTTGCCTTTATAGGTATAGCGTGTGGCCCCGCGCAGCAGTTCAAATTTGCTACCGGGCGACTGATCTGCATACAGATCAATGAAGGCGCGCGCGCCCGCCAGATATTCGGTCAGGGGCGCGACATCCGGGTTAAGGCTGGCGAAAACAAACCCACGGTAATTTTCAAGCCGCGCGACCGGCTTCAGCCCAAAATTCTTGCGGTCAAAACTGGCGGGATAGGCGCCATCTTTTTCTTCGGTCACATTCACCAGTGCGCCTGTGCTGTCGTAGCTCCAGCCATGAAAGCCGCAGGAGAAAATTTTCTGATTGCCGCGCTTTTCGCGGCAAACCCGCGCACCGCGATGCGCACAGACATTGATAAAGCCGCCGATTTCGCCATTGGCCTGGCGCGTCAGCACCACGGGCTGGCGGCCAATTGTGGTGGTCAGAAAATCGTGCGGTTTTGAAAGCTGGCTTTCATGGGCCACATATACCCAGTTGCCCTCAAAAATATGGCGCATCTCCAATTCGAACAGCGCCTCGTCGGTGAATACCTCGCGGTCGAGTTTGTATTCGCCTTTGGCTGGATCCCTGACCAGCCAGCCGGACATACGTTCGTCCAAGTCATTCAGCACGTCCGTGGTGAGTGTCGTTGCAGTCATCGCATGTCTCTCCCTGTTTCAGTCAGCTTTGTCATCAGTTCCGCATAAGGCTAACAGAGACAGGGCGATGCTGCCAACGCGATTATAGCGCTCAGATAGCCATTTCGGCGTATCTGGCGCCCGTTACCCCTGTCGTTCCAGTATGACGAAGCTATAATCAAACGGTACGTCTTGTGCGGTTTTTCCGGTGCGGGCGGTCTCTGTCCATTCAATGGGGTCAAGCATGGGAAACATCGCATCGCCATCAAATTCGCGCTCTATGCGGGTGAGGTAAATACGGTCAGCGCGCGGCAGGGCCATTTCGTAGATGTCCGCGCCGCCGATAATCATGGCTTCATCGGCGCCGGTTTCCTGCGCCATGCGCAACGCCGCCTCCAGATCATGGACGACGCTTACCCCCGCGGCATGCCAGACACGGTCCCGGGTCATTACAATATTCACCCGGCCGGGCAAGGGCTTGCCGATGGACTGATAGGTTTTGCGCCCCATGATGATGGGTTTGCCAAGCGTCGTCACCTTGAAGAATTTCAGGTCCTCCGGGATACGCCAGGGCAAACCCCCTTCGCGCCCGATAACGCCATTTTCCGCTACAGCTGCGATCAGCGATATACGCATCTACACCGCCACCTTGGCTGCAATCAGCGGATACGGGTCGTAGCCGGTGAGTTCAAAATCCTCATAACGAAAGCCGAAAATATCTTTTACCGCGGGATTCAGCAGCATTACCGGCAAGGCGCGCGGTGTGCGGGTTAATTGCAGCTCCGCCTGTTCCAGATGGTTCAGATATAGATGTGCATCGCCAAATGTGTGCACAAAGTCACCGGGGCGCAGGTCGCACACCTGCGCCACCATCAGCGTTAACAGCGCATAGGACGCGATGTTGAAAGGCACCCCCAGAAAAATATCCGCGCTGCGCTGATACAGCTGGCAAGACAGCCGTCCGTCGGCCACGTAAAACTGAAACAGGCAATGGCAGGGCGGCAGAGCCATGCGGTCCACGTCCGCCACGTTCCACGCGCTGACCATCAGGCGCCGGGAATTGGGATTGGTTTTGATATCATGGATCAGCTTGGCGATCTGATCAATTTGTCCGCCTTCAGGGGTCGGCCACGACCGCCATTGGTGGCCATAGACCGGCCCCAGTTCGCCCTGCGCGTCTGCCCATTCATCCCAGATCGTCACCCCGTTATTGCGCAGGTACGCGACATTGGTGTCGCCGCTCAGGAACCACAGCAGTTCATGAATGATGGATTTCAGATGCACACGCTTGGTGGTCAGTAGTGGAAACCCCGCGCCCAGATCAAAACGCATCTGGTGGCCAAAAATACTGCGCGTGCCGGTGCCGGTGCGGTCGCCCTTTTCAACGCCGTGGTCGCGCACCTGGCGCATCAGATCAAGATAGGACTGCATGTGTGGGCTTTCTCGGCATCCGGGGGTGACTCATACGGCATTGTAGCGCAAAACATTGGCAATTGAAGCCTGTCGCGCAAAGGCATAGGCTGGGCCCAAATTAAAAAAAATCGGGAGGATCCCATGGCCGAAAAAATTGACCAGAGCAAGCTGGTAAGTGATCTGGATGCGGGCAAACAGCCGAAATGGATACTCGACCATATGCGCACCTATCTGGAAAGTGGTGGCAAGGAAGGGCATATGTTTGATGCCGGCCCGGGCAATAGCCCGCTCCCCTCGCTTCTGCTTACTACTGTGGGCCGCAAGTCGGGTAAAAAGCGCATGACGCCGCTGATATATGGGGTCTTCGGAGGGAACCACATCATCGTTGGCTCCAAAGGCGGGTCGCAAACCCATACCGGTTGGTATTTTAACCTGCTGGAGAATCCTGCCGCCGAAATTCAGGTCGCCACCGAGCATTTCAAGGTGCGCGCACGTATCGCAACCGGCGATGAGCGGGCGCAGATATGGGCCCATATGCTGACGGTTTTTCCGACATACGGGGACTATCAGAAAAAAACCACGCGCGAAATTCCTGTGGTCGTGCTGGAAAAGCAATCTGCTTAACGAAAAACCGCTGCAATTGAAGTACCCCGTAAAGGCCTTTTCTTTGGTGGGTACAAAGCCCGGGAGGGAATCATGGCCGAAAAATTTGATCTCAACAAAGTCGTAAAAGATCTGGACTCTGGAAATCTACCTGACTGGATCAAAGAGCATTTGCGGGTTTACCGCGAAAGCGGCGGTAAGGAAGGGCATTTGTGGGACGCCAGTGTTGCAGGCGAAGGCCTTGGCCTCACACCAACTTTGTTACTCACCACGGTGGGCCGCAAATCCGGACAGGAGCGCACGCTGCCGCTGATTTATGGCAAAGTGGGCGAAAACCATATCGTGATCGGCTCCAAGGGCGGATCGGAAACCCATGCCGCCTGGTATCTGAATTTGCTGGCCAATCCCGTGGTTCAGGTTCAGGTCGCGACCGAGCATTTCACCGCCCGTGCGCGTATTGCAACCGGTGACGAGCGCGCGCAGATCTGGAAACATATGCTGACAGTCTATCCGCCCTATCACGATTATCAGAACAGGACCAAGCGCGAGATACCCGTGGTCGTGCTTGAAAAGCAGTAGCATCCATAAAAAAGCATTGAAAATTAGCACCCAATCGTCATATTAGAAGGGCTGGCTTGCCAGCTATGGCGATAAACGGATGTGCAATAAGCGTATCGGACCCGGGGGCGGTACCCGGCGTCTCCACCATTACTCCCTTCTGGCCTCTCTAAATATAAAGGAGGCGAGAGGGAAATAGGTTTCCGGTCAAAGCTTCCGTGCTTTGCCGGTCCGGTATGGGGACGAAACAGGCTCGACGGTCGTGTAAAGACATTACTTTCGCCCGGCATAGTACCACCGTTATCGGGCTAGTTCCTTAATTGCGAACGACAACCATGAGGGCTTGGCCCTCGCTGCTGCTTAGTCTAACTAAGTAAGCGCGGCCCGGAGGGCGCCGAGCAACAGAAGCCCTCCACTTTCTCCCTAAAATAAAATCCGTAAAACAATACTTTCATTGATTTACGACGCCTGCGACTTACAATACCCGTATGAATTAACAGAGGTAGACGTGTGAGCAAGGATTCCATCGATTATCAGGCGCTGGTGCAGGAGGCATTGCGTGGTGTGGTGCGCGCGGCGTTACGCCGTGTGGCGGAGGACGGCCGCCTGCCTGGCGCGCATCATTTTTATATCGCCTTTCATACAGGGCATCCGGGCGTGAAAGTATCGCAGGCCATTCTGCAGCGCTATCCCCAGGAAATGACCATCGTGCTGCAGCATCAGTTTTGGGATCTGCATGTTGGCGAAGATGATTTTCAGATTACCCTGAGTTTCAACAATGTTTCTGAAAAACTCAGCATTCCCTATCTGGCGATCAAGAACTTCTTTGACCCCAGCACCCGTTTTGGTCTGCAATTTACGGTCGCCGGGATGGAGGCCGCGCCTGCTGAGCCGCGGGTTCTGGAAACGCCGGGCGAGGCCGGTGAAGCCGCAGTGGAAGCCCCAGAGGAAGCCGATGACCCCCCGCGCAAACCTGGCGAGGTAGTCAGCCTCGATCAGTTCCGTAAAAAATAAGCAGAGAGAAAATCATGGCCAAAAAAATGTCGGCAAAATTCCGCGCCGAAACCGATACGTTCGGCAAAATTGATGTCCCCGCCGATAAATATTGGGGCGCGCAAACCCAGCGCAGCATCAAGAATTTCAAGATCGGCTGGGAGCGTATGCCCGAGCCGGTGGTGCACGGGCTTGCAGTGCTCAAACGTGCGGCCGCCACGGTTAATGTTAAAATGGGCGATCTCGACAAGAAAATCGGCAATGCCATTGTTCTGGCTGCGGACGAAATTCTGGCTGGCAAACTGGATGGGAACTTTCCGCTGGTGGTGTGGCAGACCGGCTCGGGCAC
>JAUSQH010000376.1 GCA_030652895.1 Alphaproteobacteria bacterium | reverse complement strand
ATCTGACGGCCTTCCATTTTTGGCCATTGCTCCACTTTGGCGGTGACGGCGGTATCGGCTTGCACCCGTTCCAGCAGTTTCATACCCAGCTCCTGGTGGGCCAGTTCGCGGCCACGAAACCGGATCGTGACTTTGACCTTGTCGCCTTCCTCGAAAAAACGCGCCACCGACCGCATCTTCACGCCATAATCATGGATGTCGATGGTCGGCCGCATCTTGATTTCTTTAATTTCGACGGTTTTCTGTTTCTTGCGCGCTTCATTGGCTTTTTTCTGGGCCTGATATTTGAATCGGCCATAATCCAGAAGCTTGCACACAGGGGGATCGACGTTCGGCGATACCTCTACCAGATCAAGGCCCGCATCCAATGCCGCCTGTATGGCCGCACTGGTGGTTACAACACCAACCTGGGTTCCCTCGCCGTCGATAAGCCGGACATTCGGCACGTCTATTTCTTCGTTTACGCGTGGCCCCTCGCGGGACGGTTGCGCTGTCATTGGTCGCCGTACGATGTAATTCTCTCCATTGTTTTGTGATAGTCCAATTTTTGACAATATTCACCGCCAGCTTAAGCGCAAGTGAATCTTTTCAAAAAACCTATCTTATAGACTATTTAATTGAGTTGCTACGTCGCTGATAGCGAGGTCCGCCAATGGATCGTGGCGAATGATCGTCACTTTTGGCCCCCGCGGCGCGCACAATGTGGGGTCGCTGGCCCCGGAAAACAGCACCAGACACCTACACCCGGCTGCCGCAATCAGGTGCATCGGCCCGGTATCATTGCCAATCGCCCAACTGGCGCCCCCGGCGAGGGCAATAATCTCCATGAAATTCGTGCGGTCCACGAAACTGATGGCCGACGGGCACAGCACTTCGATCTCGTCGGCCAGGGCATGTTCAGACCCCGCCCCCAGAATAACCACCTGCATCCCCTGACCATGCAGCCACACCGCCAATTCGCCATAATGCTGCGCGGGCCAGCGCTTGGCGGGACGATGCGCCGACCCGCCGGGAACCAGCAAAACATAGCCTCCCGCAGACGGCAGGTTAAAGTGTCCGATATCCGCCTGGGCCCAGGACAGATCGGCGCGCGGCGTATGGGCAATCCCGGCCATGGCCAGCTGTTCGGCCTGACGATCCAGCGTATGCATCTTGCTCCGCGCGGGATTGGCGTGCGGATGGCTGCATCCCGCCGCAATCCCGGACCACTGCGCCCCGCGCATGAAATTACGATAAAAGCCTGAACGTGTGGAGGTCTGCAGATCATAGACCCGTTCGAACCGCCCCCCATAGAGAGAGCGAAAAAGATGCCAATTGCCGGCAAGGTCTGTTTTTGCCGGACGGCCAAACCTCCAGACCGTATCGAAATACCCGCACGCCTGCGCCATTTCTGCAAAGGCGGGCGTCGTGAGCAAGGTGATATGCGCCGCCGGGTGGTGCGCGCGAATGGCCTTGAACGGCCCCATCGCCAAAACAAAATCCCCCAGCGCCCCAAGCTTTATGACCAGTATCCGTTTCATCGCCCCACCAGCACATCCCGGTATAGCGCCAGGGTCTGCGCGCACATGCTTGAGGTTGAGTAATTCGCCAACACATGGGCGCGCGCCGCCGCACTCTGTTCAGGCCCGCCGCCGCGAGGTTCGGCAAGGGCCTGCGCCAATGCGGCGGTCAGCGCCGCCGTATCGCCCGGCGCAAACAGTTTGCCGAACGCAGGACCGCCGCCGCAAGGACGCAGGGTTTCCGCAGCGCCCCCATGATCCGCCGCCACGATGGCGCATCCCATGGCCATCGCCTCTACGGGTACCCTGCCAAACGCTTCGGCGTCACTGGATGCCGAAACCGCGATGTGCGCCGCACAGTAGGCAGCGGGCATGTCCGCAACATTTCCGGTGACCCGCAATTGTTCCGCAATACCGAGACGCCGGGCCAGAGCCCAGATTTCCTGTTCATAGCCATCCCTGCCCTGGGCGTCCCCACACAGTACGCCGATCACATCCCGGCGGTTGAGTGCGGCCAGCGCCTCGACAAATAATAACTGGCCCTTCCACCGCGTAAGCCTGGCTGGCAACAACGCGATCTGCGCTCTGTCCGGAATTTTCCATTCCTGACGAAGCTCCGCCACCCGCTCGGGATTTACTGTGTTCGGGTCGAAGTGCAAAACGTCAATGCCCCGCGCAATAACAGCAATATGATCCGTTGACGCATGATAGGTAGCATGAATATGCGACGCCATGAAATGTGATCCTGCAATGACCCGCACGCCTCGCAACATCACACTGTTATAAAATCGCTTGAATACATTTTGCGCGCTATAAAAGCCATGAAATGTTGTGACGAACGCCACCCCGGTAAGTCGCGCAGCAATCCACCCGCTCCATGCCGGCGCGCGCGACCTTGCATGCACAAGATCAACGTTCTGCACACGAATAATTTGCACAAACCTCAGCGCATTCGCAAGCATGACCAGCGGGTTTTTACTGGCGGCCGGCAGAACTATAAGTTCTCCTCCAAGGGAGGCCAACTCCGCCGCCATGCGTCCGCCCTGCGAGGCCACCAGTGCCCGCCCGCCTTGCCGGTGCACGGCGCCAGCAATGTCCAGACATCCACGCTCCGCCCCGCCCGCGTCCAGCGAAGGAATTATCTGTAACACGCAACGCGGAGAAACGGCTTCATTGTTCATACATCGTCTTTTACAGGGCTATGGCGGGCGATCAGAAGAACTATTTGATTTTTCCTGCCTTCAACTCTATGCGTGAAATTGCGCCCAGTATTTCTGATTCAGGCCGCACCATGCTGTCCATATGGGCGGTGGGCGACCATAAAGTCTTTAATCCCGCCAGTTCCGCTGTAATCTCCGGCATGCCAGGTAATGTTTTATCCATCGCGGCAATTATCTGATCCGTAACCCAGATAAATCCGTTGGCGTCCTGATATTCCTGCAGGTTCACGATTTTGCCATCTTCCACCCCGATTGCATATTCCGCGCTGGCCTGCTTCAACATTGCCATGGCGGAGGCCATGGTGAACGCGGGCGAAGTGCGCTTTTCCACATCAATTGCACTGTGCGCCGCATCAATTTTTTCATACACGGCGCTAAAGGCCTGATCAAGGGGCGCGCCGGATTTGTTCTCGACGATCTGGTCTACCAGGGCGTCCAGCTCCGCCTCGAAAGGAGCTGCGCCGCGCTGTTGCAGATGGGGTTTGAGATTGTCATAGGTTTCCGCCGCCGGGTGCTGCGCATGGGCTGCCGCCTGGTCCCAGATACCGCGCGACGATAGCTCCTCTGCAATATGCAAATGTCCTTTGGTCAATAGCAGAAATACGGCAAACACCTGATCGGGGTCTTCATTGGTGTAACCTGCTTCGCCCCCCTCCCCGCCTTCGGCAATGGCGGCTTGAACGGCATGGCCGCCATGCCCGCTCGCCGCCACACCATGCGGTTCGCTCTCAACGATTTGGGCCGCAGATGCACTGGCGCTCAGCATCAGATAACTGCCTACGCCCAGCCAAATCCTGATTTTGTTATCGGCCATAAAAAGAAGTCCCTCTCTTAACGAATTATTGATATTGATAATTAATATCATTAATTACCCTATGCAACAAAAACCGCCCAAATCGCGGCTCAAATTGGTATAAAAATATACGCAATAATGCGGCGGGCGGATAGGAGGGACTCGTGATTCTGTGCATCGCAGATATGTTACCGGCCGAGCTGCTGCAGGAGGCCCAGTCAATTTTTGCCCGCAGCCAGTTTGCAGACGGCAAAGATACGGCCGGCTGGCACGCCCGTCAGATCAAACACAATCTCCAGATCATTGCAAACCAGCCGCAAGCACAGGCGCTACAGCAAAAAATACTGTCGCAGATTGCCGCGCACAGCATAATTGCATCGGCGGTGCTGCCAAAGCAGTTTCGGCCCCTGCTGTTCAGCCGTTATGAGACCGGCATGTCCTACGACAGCCATGTGGATGATGCGATCATGGGGCGTGACGCGAATGGCGCCGGTGCGGTGCGGTCCGATATTTCATTCACACTGTTTCTTAGTCCGCCGGACAGTTATGAGGGGGGTGAACTCGTGATCGAATCCACTTCCGGCGAGCAGGTTTTTAAATTGGAGGCCGGACAAGCCGTAATTTACCCGTCCACCAGCCTGCACCGCGTATGCGAGGTGACGCGCGGCATACGCGATGCGGCGGTAGGCTGGGCGCAAAGTTATGTGCGCGATGCAGGGCAACGCGAAATGCTGTTCGAACTGGATACAGTGCGCCGCGCCATTTTCAGACGAGACGGCAAAAGCCCGGAATTTGATCGCCTGTCGAAAGTCTATTCAAACCTGCTACGCAACTGGTCGGAGGTTTAACTCACTGCCAGCAGATCGTCTGAATGTCGCAGGTTCCGACTTAGGCTTTCAATCTGCGCCATTATCTCCTCGGCATCCAGGGGCGCGCGCAGATGTATGTCAAATGATGGCAGTTTTCCGACCGCCGGAAAATCCGGGACCGACGGTGGCAACAGCAGTATTTTACGGAATGTATATGGGCCCGCAGCCTGCAACATTTTGATCATCATCGGCGCCTGTATGTCCTCGGTGCTAAACGATATCAGCAATAGATCGGGCGCCAGACTATCCACCGTTTCGAGAAACTTTCTGCCGCTTTTCATGCAGGACAGCACATGCCCCCTTGATTGAATCGCCTTATGCACTTCGCTTAAATCGACTTCATCATTGACAATGCTCACAATATTCAGCCGTTTTTCCCTTAACGCGTCCGCCGCCGGTTCGGCTTCAAGAATTGGCATGTTTGTCAAGGCGCCATACATCTTCAATAACTGACGGTCCTTATTTTCCTGCATGCGCTGCACCTGGCGCAGTTTGGCCTTCACCACCACATACATCAGTTCAAAATCCACAGGCTTGGTCAGATAATCGTCGGCGCCCAGTTCGCGCCCCGCAATCAAATCCTTGCGATCGGCCAGTGCGGAGAGAAACACAAACGGCATATCCGCGCATTCCGGGTACTCCGACCTGATTTTAGCCAGCAGGCCAAGCCCGTCCAGAATTGGCATGGTTATATCCGATATGATCAGATCCGGGCGCACACGAAGGATCGTTTCCAGCCCCTGCTCACCATTTTCAGCCTCGCTGATCGTATGCCCCTGTATTTCAAGCGCCTCAACTATATCTTCCCGAATTTCCGGTTCATCCTCAATGCAAACTATTTTTGCCATTGGCACACACTCCCGCTCCCGAAAAATGACAGATAATACATTTTTACGATCTAATGATTAATAAGCTCTTATTACGAGAGTTAATTATTTATATACGTATATATAGGAAATTATATTTTTTATACTCTACCATAAGTGGAATATGCCCTCTATGTTTGATCACGACGCCGTCAGCACAGAATCTCATTCCCAAACCGCACGGCCCGCCTTCTTTACCGGATTCCGCAAATGGTTGCGGCTCCTCCTGGCGCCAGGTGAAGTGGTGCGCATGGAAAAGCAACTCCGGGAGATAAAGCAACGCTTCGATCTGTGCGTGCGCGGCTCAGAGGCCGGCATCTGGGAGCTTGATCTGATTACCCGCAAACTTTTTATGTCCGAGCAATTCAAGCTTCTGCTTGGATGGGCGGATGACAAAATACCGGACATCGCAGAGAACTTGTTGCCACTAATTCATCCGCAAGACGCCGCGCGCGTCCTGAAAACGGTCAACGATGAATTATCCGGCGGCAAGGACATGTTTAACCTGGAATTTCGCCTTCGCGGCCGCTATGGCGGATTTCACTCGTTTCATACAAGCGCCGCCGTCTTGCGCGATCGCGTGGGGAAGGCCAAATTCATGGCAGGCTCAATGAGCGACATTACCGCCCGGGTACATGCCGAAGGCGAGTTACGCCGCCATCGCTTAAGATTGGAAAAGAAGGTCGAAGCGCAAATTCAGGACATAAAAGAAAGCGAGGGACGCCTGATGGCGGCTGTGGAAGCCATCTCGGACGGCTTTTGCCTTTTTGATAAAGACCAGAAGATTATTCATATCAATAGTCAAATGAGACGCCTGCATCCTGAGATGACAAACATGATGGCGCCAGGCACGGAAATGACTGAAATTGGCTCCGCATTGATCGGTCAAGCACGCGATGAAGCGGAGCGAGACAACTGGGCTCAAATTATCGAACGCCTGAAGCAGGGAGTAACCGAAGACGAACTCGAGCGTTCCGACGGGACATGGCTTAAAATTACGCGCGCACGCACAAAAAGCGGCGATCTGATTGTTCTGCATTCCGATGTTACGCGCTACAAACAGCAGGAAGCTGCATTGCAGGCACAGGCGGCGGAACTGGAACTGGCGCTGATCAAGGAAAAAGAACTCAACAATACACATCGCCAATTCGTGTTCATGGCATCACACGAATTCCGCACTCCACTCGCCATTATTGACGGCTCCACCCAATTGCTTTGCGCAGACCCTGCCAATCTCAACGCGGAGCGTGTGCTGAAACGCTGTGCAAAAATTCGCAATGCGGTAAGCCGCATGACGAGCCTGATTGACAGCACACTGACGGCGGCGCGGCTTGATGCCGGCAAAGTGGAGGTAACCCCTACACTGTGCGATTTGCGGGCCATAGTTACCGAAGTTTGCGAATCCCATCAGGAAATTTCGGCAACCCACCACATACGGCATAATCTTGCCGGGTTACCCGATCAGGTCATGGGCGACCGCAAGGCATTGGAGCGTGTATTGATCAATCTTGTATCCAACGCCGTAAAATATTCACCCCAGGGCAGTGAAGTTCTTGTGGTGGGATCGCATAACGCCGATAGCGCCTGCATCACGGTAACAGATCAAGGCGTTGGCATTGCGGAAGCGGATTTGCCCCGCATGTTTTCACGATTCTTTCGCGCCCAGACATCGGTGGGAACGGCAGGTACTGGATTAGGGCTATGTGTCGCCCAGGAACTGGTAAAGCTGCATGGCGGCTATATCAGCGTGGAAAGCCGGGTCGGCGAGGGATCCACCTTTACGGTAAATTTGCCAATCATCGGACCCGCCGCAGTGGCGGCAGAAACGCAATCCATGTCCGCTTAACTTCCATTCGCGCTCAGCACATGCCCGGCCAGATAGAGCGAACCGCAAATAGCCACCCGCGGAGGCATAGGGCTGTCAGTGGATATTTCGTTCAGCGCCTGCGCCAGATCAGCTGCTGAACGCACCGGCAGTGCAGCCGTGCTGGCGGCTTGCGCGAGTGCGTCGGCGGTCATGCTGTTTTCCTCGCCAGGGATAGCGATCGTGTAAACCCCCCGCACCAGGCCATTAAACGCGGCAAAAAAACCTGGCGCGTCTTTGCTGGTCAGCATGCCGCAAATTAAATACAGCGGCAGCGGATGACGCTCCTCGAGTTCCGCAAGCGCGCTGGCCATGGCAACAGCCGCCGCTGGATTATGTCCACCGTCCAGCCATAACTCCGCGCCTTCTGGTAACGCAGCCAGTAATGGCCCAAAGCCAAGTCGCTGCAATCTGCCAGGCCACTCAACGGTGCGAAGCCCCCGCGCGATGGCGTCGCTGCCAATTTCGAAATCCGGTAGCGCGAGCACTGCGGCAATGGCTGTTCCTGCATTGCTTAATTGGTGCTGTCCAACCAGCGCAGGCAGCGGCAGATCAAGCAATCCATCGGCATATTGAAACACCAGGCGGCCATGTTCGCTATAGGTCGTCCAATCCTGACCATGGATCAGCAGGGGCGCGCCAAGAGTTGCCGCACGCGCTTCTATAACCTGCGCCGCGTCGGGTTTCTGCGGCCCGATAATCGCCGGGGTCCCCGGTTTCAGAATGCCTGCTTTTTCGGCGGCGATTTCCGCCAGGGTTTCACCCAGAAACTGCTGATGATCCAGATCGACCGGTGTAATAACAGTTACGGCGGCGCGCGGAATGACGTTGGTAGTGTCCAGCCGTCCGCCCAGCCCAACTTCCAGCAGAAGGATATCCGCAGGCGTCTCGGCAAACGCAAGCAGCGCCGCAACCGTGGTGATCTCGAAAAAAGTTATCGGGTCGCCTGCATTCACCCGCTCGCACTCCAACAGGCGGGCGCACAGTTCCGTTTCGCTGATCAACTGCCCCGCGAGCCGGATGCGTTCGTGAAAGCGCTGCAGATGCGGCGAGGTGTACACATGCACCCGCAAGCCCGCGCTTTCCAGAATGGCGCGCATGAACGCAACGGTCGAACCTTTACCATTGGTGCCCGCCACATGAATGGTTGGTGGTAAACGCATATGGGGACTGTCCATGCGCTGCAACAGGCGCCCCATCCGCTCCAGGGAAAGATCGATGATCTTGGGATGCAAGTGCAGCATCCGCGCGAGAATGACTGCGCTCTCGTCAGGCGGGCGCAGCGCGGGAGTCTGGGGGGCCATGATCCGCGCCTCTACGTCCTGGCCGGAGCCGCAAGCGCAACCGGATCGGACGCGCCGTGACTTATGTCGGGTTCCCCATGGGGCAATACCGTTTTGTGCATCAGTATATGCAAAATACGCGACAGGGTTTGCCGCAGATCCTTGCGGTGTACCACCATATCGATCATGCCTTTGTCGCGCACGGTCTCGGCGCGCTGAAATCCCTCGGGCAATTTTTCGCGGATGGTTTGCAGGATGACCCGTTGCCCGGCAAACCCGATCAGCGCATTGGGTTCGGCAATGTGCACGTCGCCAAGCATGGCGTAAGACGCGGTTACGCCACCGGTAGTGGGATCGGTGAGCACCACGATATAAGGCAGCCCTGCCTCCCGCAGCATCTGCACGGCAATTGTTGTGCGCGGCATCTGCATCAGCGATAGCATGCCTTCCTGCATCCGTGCGCCGCCCGACGCCGCAAATACGATCAGCGGGGCGTGTAGCGCCAGTGCTTTTTCCGCGGCGGCAATCAGCATCCCGCCGACCGCCATACCCATGGACCCCCCCATGAAAGTGAAATCCTGTACCGCGACAACGCATAACAGGTTGTCGATACGCCCGCTCGCGGCCAGCATCGCTTCTTCACGCCCGGTACTGCGCCGCGCTTCTTTAAGGCGTTCGGGATAGCGTTTCTGATCGCGAAACTTTAGCGGGTCCGCTGCCACTGTCACCTCTGGCAGCCATTCATACTGTGCACCATCAAATAAAGAGTCGAGCCGCGCCTTGGGCGTCAGCTTCATATGATGATGGCAGTTCGGGCAGACATTCTGAGCAGCGATCAAATCGCGCTGAAAAATCATCTGGTCGCAGGCGGGGCATTTATCCCACAGGCTTTCCCCACCGTCGCGCATGCGGAACACGGCCTGTATCTTTGGACGGACAACCCGGGTCAGCCAGTTCATGGGCTTGCTCTCCATCTTACGCCTGCTCCCTCGTTTTACGAACGCCAACAGCGAGTCCGGCAACAAACTCATGTACGTCAGCGGCAATGGCGGATGCCGGCTTTCCGGCCTTTCTGGCCGCCGCGATGCGGTCGACAATGGCCGTTCCAACGACCACGGCATCGGCAAAGCGCGCCACTTCGGCTACATGCGCCGCCGTCTTTATTCCAAAACCCACAGCGACCGGCAGTTTGCTATGGCGGCGAATGCGCCCAACCGCTTCATCAACCAGCACCGCATTCGCGCTTGCAGCCCCGGTGATGCCAGTGATGGAAACATAATAGACGAAACCGCTGGTATTGTTAAGCACCGCCGGCAAACGCCGGTCATCCGTTGTGGGTGTTGCAAGACGGATGAAATTCAGGCCGGCCTTGAGTGCAGGAAGGCACAGCTCTGTATCTTCTTCTGGCGGAAGGTCGACAATAATCAGCCCGTCGACGCCAGCCGCCAATGCATCCCCAATGAAATGATCAACCCCATACCGGTAGATGGGATTGTAATATCCCATCAGAATGATTGGCGTGTCCGTATCGTACTGCCGGAAACGGCGCACCAGATCCAAAGTACGTTGCTGGCTTGCGCCGTTCTGCAACGCCTGCAACCCTGCGGCCTGAATGGAGGGTCCATCCGCCATCGGATCACTGAAGGGCATGCCCAGTTCGATCAGGTCGGCGCCCGCCGCAGGCAGGCCGCGCAAAATTTCGAAGCTGGTTTCATGGTCGGGATCGCCCGCCGTAATAAATGTAATCAACCCGGCGCGTCCCGCGCCACGCAGTGCGGCAAGGCGTTTATCAAT
>JAUSQH010000375.1 GCA_030652895.1 Alphaproteobacteria bacterium | reverse complement strand
GCTGCGGCCGACTCCGAAGCGTGCTGCGAGTTGCCGTGGCCAGCGCTATTGCCGGGTGCAACGCCAGTTTCGATCGGCTCGGCCGCTCCCGTAGCGCTTGCAGAGGCGGGGTGAGAAGGGTGCTCCGAGTTGCTGTGCCCGCGTTGGCCGCCTGGTTCTGGCATCTCGGCGGCTGTTGGTGCCTTCGCTGCGGCCGATTCCGAAGCGTGCTGCGAGTTACCGTGGCCCGCGCTATTGCCGGGAGAGGCGCCGGGTTCGATGAAGGGCACTGCGACCGGGGCAGCGATTGGGGCGCTCTGCCCAGGCTCGAAAAGTGCAGGTCCGGCGGTTGCGTGCACCGTGCCGTGCCCGGTCGACCAAGCGGCGGTGTTGACGTAGATCGGCTGCACTTCGAACGAATGATTTTCCTCGGCAGGGACCGTTGCGTTGCTATGAACCAGCTCGATTGATGATATGTGGGCCGACACACCAGCCACACCATCGCCCTCTTCCGTTGCATAAGCCGAATCGTTGCCGAAACTGATGAGCCTGCCCGAAACGGTGGAGCCGATCCGGTCCCGCCCGAAATGGAACCTAAAGCCATCGTCGGCAGGCATGGTCCAGACATCAGCCGCCGCCCCGATTGTGCTCTCGCTCGCCCCCGAGTCGATAGAGCCATGAAGGCTGTCCGTCGTCAGAACGAACCCATCGCTCGCGGTCGCCAGCAGTAGCGCAGCATCGCTTCCCTCCAAAGCCGCCGCTTCGCCCTGGTGGACGAAGTCCGACTCTGCACCGGACACAACTGCCGGCAAATGGATTTCCAGCAGACCGGCGTCGCCGATATCGAGGCTGCGATCCGTCGGATTCACATAGACGATTGTCTCGTTGGTCGCGGAGTTGTAGATCCAGGCGAGGGTGCGCGGTGGCACCGACGTGCTTGCTGACGTCATCTGCAGGAATGCCAGCGCGCCGAAAGCCGCCAGGTTGATCTTGTCCGCCCCCGATGTGAAATCGAGCGACTGCACTGCGGCATGGGAGTGGTCAAGGGCGTAGATCCACGCACCCGCGACCGAGGCGAAGGTGCCATAGCCGCCATGACCCTTCATCGGATTCAATGTAAAGTCCTGCGCCGCAGGGCTGCCCGTCTGGCTGTTGTTAATCGCTTGAAGCAGCGGCGAAACGGAAAGATAGGGCGCGCCGGATCCAATCGGACCGTAGCCTCTCCCGAAGTTGGAGGTGGCCGCCTGCTCAGCCGCGTGCGTTTCCATTCTCGCCGCCGAGTTCGTGACGTGGCCCACCTTGGTGGAAGAGCCGCCTTGGGGGAGCACGACCGTCTCGCCGGGATCCACAACGATGACGTGCCGGAGGATCGCTTTCTTCCAGAGCTCAAATCCAGGGTCGAGACCGTTGTCGGCGGTGCCTTCGTTCTCCTGGAAGCTTTCGTTCGTCTCGGACGCCCTGACCTCGTCAAGAATTGCGAACGCCAGTGCGGCGAGCGAGAGCGTGCCGATGGCGGCAGGTCGTTGCAACAACGCGATCGTGGCGAGCACGGTCCTGTTACTGATTTCAAGCTTCTGAAAAATATTGTGGAGGTGCACTTTGACTGTGCCGTGGGAAACGCTTAGCTGTTGCGCAATCTCCTTGTTCGACATGCCTTCGGACACAAGTCGTGCAATCTGCTGCTCCCTGTGCGTCAGAACTCCCAGCATTTTTTCGATTTTGGCGCCGTCTGCTTCCTTCCCGTTTGGTGAGAGGTATTGGGACTGTTCCGATGACGCACTGTGCTCCGTCAACAGCCTCAGGGACCGCAGCAAAGTGTCGGGATTCGCGTACTTCGAAATTGCACTGCAGGCGCCGGCTTCGATAGCCGCGATGAGGTCATCGTCGCTTTCGGATTCGGTAAAGAACACCAATTGTGTGGAAAGATTCTCGGCTTTCGCAATGGCGAGGATCTCGGATACCGTCAGGTTAGGCAAGGTGTCGGCCAGAAGCGCGACGTCGGGCGCCAAATTCCGAATGGCTTGGAGGCAGCTTGTCCCGCAGCTATACGATGCGACAATCTCGAAGTCGTGCTGTGTTGCGAATACCGACCTCAACCCCTGTAGAACAATCGGTTGTTGATCTGCGATCACCAGTCGGATGCAGCGCGTCGATGTTTCTTGGCTCGCGGATACATCTAACATAGGCCCGACCTCGTCTGCCCAGCACGGTGCCGTTTTCCTTCGGCTACCCCAACTCCAAGTCTAAATCGTCTGGCGCCGGCAGCCCGGGCTGTCCGCCGTTGCGCAAATCGCGACGGTTCGGGGGGGGGGCGCGATAGATGGCCAACCGGGCAACCGCTGCAAGCAGGTCCCGCGCAGAGTTGTTCAGCCGGTCGGTGCTGATGTCCGGGGCCCAAATCCTCGCCTCAGGTTGCGTGCTGTGAACTTTTTCATACGCCACACGCCAATTTCGTCGCAGCCGACCATAGCCCTCATACTCAATCTGACACAATAAGTGCTTTTAATACTTGCTTTACCGTAAATGACGGCAAGTGCCGTCCGGGACAACTCGATTTACCAATTTGCCCAGTCGGTTGCCGTCGCCCGGGCCCGGGGTTCCTTCCCCGGAACCGTTTAATAGCATTAACTGTTTAGAACGTAACGTTAATTTTCCGTCTATAACTCCAGATATATTGTTCAAGAGTGCCCGGCGCGGAATGATGCCTTGGGAGCGTGAACTTCTTCCGAGGGGTTCTCGGCCTGCCCGCGAAAGTCAATGCGGTGCGTTAACCTAATTTAGAAGACTGGCAAATTTTGCAGACCAACTGATTGAACGCTTCCCACCTCTGGAGGGGAACAGAACAACCCACAACCTGTGACTGCATCATCAACCACCGAAGCAAAGCCAGTGCGGACCTGGCTCGGTGGGTAACAAGAGCGGCGCCACGGCGCGCCGGGGCAGGATCGACCAACCAACGGGTTGATTTTCGCCACCTCGCGGTGGCGGGAGATGAGGTGCGGCTTCAAACAGCGGCGGAACGAAAAACACGTGTGCCAACGATAAGCCGGTAACAGGAAGGATTACGACAATGTCTGTGTATGAATATGAGTATGGAAGTGTCGCGTCCGGGCTGCAATTCACCATCGTATATGATGATGTGGCCAAGACTTTTACGATCAAAGTTTTGACGGGGGCGATGAACGTCAACGCCCTGTATTGGTCTGATGGCGATGCCACGGGCGGCGAAGGAACTATGTCGGGCTTCGACGCAAAGAAGGACGCCAGTCTCAATATGAATGGCGCCAACACCGTTTGGAATGAGGATGGTACCACCAGCAGCACCAAGGAGACTTGGGACGGCGGCGTGAAGATCTCCAGCGCCGGGCTCGGAAGCACGCCTCCCGTCAGCTATATTACGGCTGGGTCGGACCATGATTCATTCGTTATCCCCTCCGGTGATTTCGACGTCAGTATGTTCTCGACCCTTGGCGTTCGGGCAACCAGTACCACAACCGCAGAGGGAAGCATAAAGTGGGTTGACGACGCGCCCGACAAAGATCCGGTTCCGCCGCCGCCCGTCGAAGTGTCATATGATGGTCTCTCGCAGGGTTATTGGAGCAATCATACGACTTCGTGGGATGGTCATGCGCCTGGGGACAGCTTCGAGGCCCTTTTTGGATTAGATTCCAATGGAACTGGTTCCGAAATCACTTGGAATCCGCCGGGCCCGGATGGTCCTTTCACGAACCCTACACTGCTAGAAGCCATCGATTTCGGAGGAGGCGATCAATTTAGTCTCGCGCGTGAAGCAGTTGCGGCCGTATTGAATGCCGATAGCACAGGTGACCTCTCGCACCCCTACCGTTTCACGGCAGCCGAAATTGAACAAGCCGTTCAGTTGGTTTATGGCATCGGAAACGCGAATCCGGACAATGTGTACAACGCTACGATGGGTGCTCAACTGCAGGATGTCCTTGAATTTTGGAATCATGCCCAGCACGATGAAGCGACGCTTGACTTAAATGCCACCGCCGACGACGTGAAGACCCTGATCCTTGCCGGCGAGCTTCCTAACCTCAACACGGACGCGGACATCTTACCGGGCCTAACTGGAAGCGACACCATGTACACCGCTTCGCTGTTAGGCGTGCTGGAAGAGCTGTATGGCTCGGCGTGGGCGTAACTTACTTCCGCGAAGAGCAGCAGCTCTATCGGGAGGGTTAGGTTGGTGTGTTTGAGATGGAAATGTCCGGCGGCTATTCCGCCGGACATTCGCATGTGACGAACGTTTGCATACAAATGAGAAAAGTCTTCAAAGACAGGACAAATACTCTCGAACAACCCAACGGCGTTACCCCGATGCCCCACGATCTTGGCGCAGAAGACGAGATCTTTATATTAATCACAACCGGGGTTTGTGATGAATTTTAGTATTCTTGTGCCATGATCTCAAGGGACAGCATGCCGCGTATTTTCGGCTCCGGGCGGCTGGTGTTGCGCCATTTCAATGGAGTAGGAATTAGGAATTGTGAGAAGTGGCAGCTAAGCCAAAACGATCCGACGATCTGCAAGGTCTTTTAGCGCAATGTCGCGGCTATTTCGTTACTGCGGCTACATTCAGCCTTGGGATCAACCTGCT
>JAUSQH010000373.1 GCA_030652895.1 Alphaproteobacteria bacterium | reverse complement strand
CGCGCGGTGATTTCCGCCGACAGCAGCGCGGGGATGATCCCATCCTTGTCCGTCGTCCATACCGTGCCGTCACGGCGAAGAAATGATGCGCCCGCGCTTTCCTCGCCGCCAAATCCAAGCGAACTGTCGAACAGACCATCGACGAACCACTTGAAGCCGACCGGCACCTCATAAAGCTTGCGGCCAAGCTCTGCGCTCACGCGATCAATGATCTGGCTGCTGACCACGGTCTTGCCGACTGCCGCGTCGTCGCGCCACTGGGGCCGGTTCTGGAAGAGATAGAAGATGGCCACCGAGAGGTAATGATTGGGCGCAAGCAAGCCCGCGCCTGGCGTGACGATGCCATGCCGGTCATGGTCGGTGTCACAGGCGAAGGCGATGTCGAAGCGGTCTTTCAGGCCGAGCAGGGTGCCCATCGCGTATGGCGATGACGGGTCCATGCGAATTTGGCCATCCCAGTCAACGGTCATGAAACGGAAGGTCGGATCAACCGCTTCGTTCACGACCGTGAGATTCAGACCGTAGCGTTCAGCGATCGGCTCCCAGTAGTGGACCCCCGCGCCGCCAAGTGGATCCACGCCGAGGCGTATGTTCGAATCACGAATTGCGTCCATATCGATCACGTTGCCGAGATCGCGCACATAGGTGTTGAGATAATCGTGACGGTGTGTCGAGGCCGCACGGAGAGCCGCTTCATAAGGAATTCTTTTCACGGTGTTGCGGCCGTTTTCAAGTATCTCATTGGCCATGGCTTGAATGCAGCCGGTGACTGCGAGATCGGACGGCCCGCCGTTGGGAGGATTGTACTTGTAGCCGCCGCTGTCGGGTGGATTGTGCGACGGCGAAATCACAATACCGTCCGCAAGTCCGCTTGTGCGCCCGCGATTATATGAAAGTATCGCATGCGAAATGGCGGGGGTGGGAGTGTATTCGCCGTTCTCCGCGATCATGACGTCCACGCCGTTTGCAGCCAGCACTTCGAGTGCGCTGGCCGCTGCCGGTACGGAGAGCGCATGCGTATCCATGCCGAGAAACAGCGGGCCGCCGATACCCTGCTGACTGCGGTATCTGCAAATGGCCTCGGTGATGGCTAGAACATGCCATTCATTGAAGCTCTTTTCGAACGCGGAACCACGGTGTCCCGAGGTCCCAAACGCAACCCTTTGTCCAGGCGCCGAGGCGTCGGGCACATCCGTATAATAGGCCCTGATCAGTTGGGGTACATTCACCAGTATCCCCGGCGGGGCGGGCTTGCCTGCCAAAAGACTCACTCTCATTGGTCTATCACTCCAGTCATGGCGGTTACCTCAACGCTAACTGGCGCGTCAACGCGCAGCTATTTCCTGCGCCGTTAGTATACGCCAGATCATTTTTCCGGGGCGCGGGGCTTCTCCCGGATGCTGTTTTGCAACCCGCCGGGTGGCATCATTTCCACGCTCAGGTCGTCCATCTTTTCCCGCATGGCCTTCATCTCGCCGGTCATTTCCGGCATGCGGCAATCATTTTCGTCTACTGAACAATATTGCATGTAGGTACGCATCAGCTTCATGCGTTTTTCCATATATTCCAGATCAGCGATTTCCCGGCAGTGCGCTTTCATCACCGGCATGCAGTGCTGCATGGAACGATGCGCGTCCATATCCTTCTCCATCTGCCGCATTTCATTCTCCATGGCGTGCATTTTTTTGCTGTGCTCAAGGGCAGGCGTTTGGCCTATGGCGTAGTCTGCAACGGGCACGAACAAGATAAGACCAAATAATATAAGGTGAGGTTTCATGTCGGCCCCCATATTTACGGGCGCTGAACGCCCATCGTTCAATGCACCGGTCGCATCACTCTAACCAGAGTGAAAAATCCAACCCTTGACCTGGGTCAACCGAGCCCGGTTTTGTGCGCCCGCATTACCTCTTCGGCTGCGTGCGGAGGCGCCGCCGCGGCGTCAAGGCCGCGCACGCCAATGTCAGCGTTATGCGGGAAATGGCGCCCACGTCGCCTCAAACGCCATGGGTATGGACGATGTCATGCGCCTTTTTGCGGTTAACCGCACAGTCGCCACACCGTGTTTTGCGGCACCCCACGCAGGCAAACCGGCGCCCGGCTGTTTCGTACCTCAAAACGCTAAGCCTATGTGCATATCTGCTCCTCGATCCAGGTCAATATCGGGAGTTACGCTGCGATGCTGCATCCCGAGGGCGCGTAATCTGATTTGTGATTTTTTGTTTGTTTGTGTTCACCTGCTACTAACCGATTACTGGCGCCGTCCTCATATTAGGATGATGCAAAGCACGGTTTATTTGTCGCATTAGCGCATCATGATAAACGGCCAAGTTCCGTACATGGCGACCAAACACTGGATAGTGCGTTCCTTCTTCCTTTATTTGCTATATATAGCAGCACAATGAAGGGATTCGATGCGGCCTTGACGGGTTTATCTATATTTAACCGCTACTGGAACACAATGGGGACGCTTGCATTGGAACGGCTGGCATTCCCACGCCCCGAAAAGCTGTTATTGTCCAGGGAAATCCCCCAAAAATGAACAAGCTGCTGAATAGTCGTGAATTCTTGGACCGTCCCGCGGCGGCGGCGGACCCACACGCCGTGGCGCAGGCGCTTACGGATTGTTTGATCCAAATGGTCGGGAAACATCCCGACAATGCGTCGCCGCGCGATTGGTTCCATGCGGTGGCTTATTATGTGCGCGGGCAAATGGCCGACCGGTGGCTGCGGACCAAGCGCCTGCATCATCAAAGCAGTGTGAAGGCGGTTTATTACCTGTCGATGGAGTTTCTCATCGGCCGCTCGCTGCGCAACAATTTGTTTAACCTCGGCCTGGATGGTGTCTGCTGCCAGGCCTTGAAGGAATTAGGCATAGATCTGGATCAGCTATATGAGCAGGAACACGACGCGGCGCTGGGCAATGGCGGCCTTGGACGTCTGGCGGCCTGTTTTCTGGATTCTCTGACCAGCCTGGGCTATCCCGCCTGCGGTTACGGTATCCGCTATGATGGCGGCATGTTCAGCCAGCGCATAGAAGATGGCTGGCAGATTGAGCAGCCCGAGGATTGGCTGCGGCATGGCAATCCATGGGAGTTTGCCCGGCCCGCAGTTACGTACCCCGTTCAATTTGGTGGCCGTGTCACGCACCACACGGATGCCGCCGGCAGACGCCACTGCCGCTGGCTGGATGCCGCCGAGGTAAAGGCCACAGCGTACGACCTGCAAGTTTCCGGTTTCGGCAGCAATTTGGTGAATACGATCCGCTTATGGTCGGCTAAATCCACCGATGATTTTGATCTTCAGGATTTCAATGCCGGCAATCATTTCGAGGCGGTGCGTGACAAGAGTGAGTCGGAAGCGCTGTCACGGGTGCTGTATCCAGGTGATTCCAGCGAAGCCGGACGTGAGTTGCGGTTACGGCAGGAATATTTCTTCGTTTGTGCGTCGTTACAGGACATTCTCGGGCGGTTTGCCGAATCCCACGCTTCATTCGAACGCCTGCCCGAAAAGATTGCGATCCAGTTGAATGATACCCATCCGGCGCTGGCAATCCCCGAGATGATGCGTTTGCTGATCGACTGCCATGGCCTGAAATGGCGCGACGCCTGGAATATCACGACTAAAGTATTTGCGTACACCAACCATACGCTGATGCCGGAGGCGTTGGAAACCTGGCCGGCGGCTTTGTTTGAGCGACTGCTTCCCCGGCATCTGGAAATTATCTACCAGATAAACGAGGAGTTTCTCAGTGCCGTGCGGCTTCAATTTGGCGATGACGGCGATTTGGCCCGCCGCGTTTCGCTGGTGGACGAGGGGGGCGAGCGGCGCATTCGGATGGCCCACCTGGCGATGGTGGGCAGCCACCACGTAAATGGTGTTTCCGCCCTTCACACCGAAATCATGCGTCACCGGACGTTTGCAGACTTCGAAAAACTGATGCCCGGCCACATGGTGTGCAAGACCAACGGCATCACTTCACGCCGCTGGATCAATCAGGCTAATCCGGAACTTGCGGCGCTGATTTCGGAGCATATCGGGGACGCCTGGATCGGCCGGCTTGAGTTGCTTGAAAATCTGCGCCCCCTGGCTGATGACCTGCAGTTCCAGGCGCGCTTCCGCGCGATCAAATATGCGAACAAGTCACGCCTCGCCGCCCATTTCGCCAGGGATATGGGCGTCACCCTCGACCCGGCGGCGCTGTTCGACGTGCAGGTGAAGCGCATCCACGAATATAAACGCCAGCTTCTAAATATTTTACATGTGGTGGCGCGCTACAACCGCATTCGTAGCGGGCGGATGGCGGACATGGTGCCGCGAACCGTCATCTTCGCCGGCAAGGCGGCGGCGAGCTACCATATGGCCAAGCTGATTATCAAGCTGATCCATGACGTGGCCGGGACGGTGAATGCCGATCCTGCCACGCGAGACCTTCTGAAAGTGGTTTTCGTGCCGAACTACAATGTAAGCGCGGCAGAACATATCATCCCGGCCGCAGATTTGTCCGAGCAGATATCGACCGCGGGAACCGAAGCGTCGGGCACCGGCAATATGAAGCTGGCGCTCAACGGCGCGCTCACCATTGGCACCCGTGACGGCGCCAATGTGGAGATCGGCCAGGCCGCCGGCGAGGAGAACGTTTTTTTCTTCGGTCTTACCGCCGGGGAAGTGGCGAGCCTGAACAGTCAGGGGGCATATAATCCGCGGGCGTTGTACGAATCTGATGCGGAGTTGCATGAAGTTCTGGATATGATCCGCAGCGGCTATTTCTCTGGCGATGATCCCACCCGCTTCCATCCGCTTGTCGACTCGCTGATTGATGGCGGCGACACCTATATGCTGCTCGCCGATTTTCGCGCCTACCTCGATTGCCAGGGCCGTGTCGACAGTGCTTACCGGACACAGAGCGAATGGACGCGCATGGCAATATTAAATGTCGCGGGGCTGGGCATCTTTTCCTCGGACCGCACCATACGTGAATATGCCGGGCAAATCTGGAACGTCTCGCCCCTCCACAGCGGGTAGCCTAACGTTTACATGCGCTTGCTTTCCAGCGCCAGCAGGCGCCCATTACAAGCGTTGCAGCCCCATGACATGATCAATGCGCAACGTGCCGGCGTGGCGCATATTCGTGCATCAGGTTCGAACTCGCCACGTCCGATCCAGGAAAGCGCGCTTAGCTCCAGTCCTTTGTCCTCGTTCAGTGCGTCGATAGCGCCCATCAGTTCCTCAAGGGTTGGATCGTCAGGCCGGTCGTCAAGGATTTTCGCGCCTTTGTCATCGCTGGAATTGGGGCCTGGATCTTCATCACCGGGATCAACCTATTCGTCGAACTCCCATGCTTTGATCAGAATGTAACTAACTTTTCCGGATTGATCGTCACCTCGGCACGTACCCCATTGTTTATTGGTATTGCTACGTTAACAAGTGCATGACAGATGCACATTGATCTAAATCAGATGGAAGAAAATAGTACGGCAGTTCAATAATAATGCCGCTGACAGGCCAAACCAGAAATGGGTGGCGGACTTCAGCTATGTCAGCACGAGAGTCTGAAGATGCAGGTGCCTATAAGGGCTGGCTGATTACACGGAGATCAATGTCGTCAGATTGCTGCGCTGGATACCGGTAGATTTTAATAATAAAATAAGATCTATCAACTGCTTATATAGATTTAACGATGGTCCACGATACGTCACAAGCCACTTCGTTTCACTCCCACTCGATTGTCCCCGGCGGCTTGGAGGTTATGTCATAAACAACACGGTTCACACCGCGCACTTCGTTGATGACGCGGGTGGCAGTGGCGCCCATAAATTCATGCGTGAACGGATAATAATCTGCTGTCATGCCATCAGTGCTGGTTACAGCGCGCAGCGCACAGACATATTCATAGGAGCGTTCGTCGCCCATGACGCCGACGGTTTTGACAGGCAGCAGCACGGCGAATGCCTGCCAGATCTCATCGTAGAGGCCGGCCTTGCGGATTTCTTCGATATAGATCGTGTCGGCCCTGCGCAGGATCTCAAGTTTTTCCGCCGTGATTTCGCCAGGGATGCGTATCGCCAGACCGGGCCCCGGGAACGGATGGCGGCCGACAAATGCCTCGGGCAGGCCAAGCTCGCGCCCCAGTATCCGCACTTCGTCCTTGAACAGCTCGCGCAGCGGCT
>JAUSQH010000372.1 GCA_030652895.1 Alphaproteobacteria bacterium | reverse complement strand
AAGACGTATTTGAAGAGGAGAAAGCCGCAGCCCCGGATGCGCCACTGAAGATCGCCATTGTCGGCCGCCCCAACACGGGCAAGTCCACTCTGATCAATCAGCTGGTGGGGGAACAGCGCATGCTGACTGGACCCGAAGCCGGCCTTACGCGCGATTCAATCTGTGTTTCGTGGCGGTGGAAGGGGCGCCCCATAGAGCTTTTCGACACCGCTGGCCTGCGCAAACAGGCGCGGGTGACCGGCAAGCTGGAGCGACTGTCGACACAGGACACCAAGCGCGCGCTAAATTTTGCTGAAGTCGTGGTCGTTCTGATAGATGCGACACAACCATTCGAAAAACAGGATCTGCATATCGCGGACCAGGTGGCGCGCGAAGGCCGCGCCCTGGTGATCGCGCTTAACAAATGGGATTTGATCGAGGATCCAAGGGAACACCTGGCGATGTTACGCCAGAAACTGGATTTGTCGTTGCCGCAGGTGACGGGCGTGCCACTGGTGACTCTGTCGGCGCTTACAGGCAAGGGGGTTGAACGTCTGTTGCCTGCGGTAGAAAAAATCTATGTGCTGTGGAACCGGCGCGTGCCTACTGCCGCGCTGAACCGCTGGCTGGCCGTTGCGACCGAGCGTCACCCGCCGCCAGCCGTGCAGGGGCGGCGCATTAAATTGCGTTATATGACTCAGGTCAGCGCCAGACCACCGGCATTTGCCGTGTTTACGACGCGTGCGGCGGCCTTGCCTGATTCTTATTCGCGCTATCTGATCAACTCCCTTCGCAAGGACTTTGATCTACCCGGAGTGCCAATCCGTTTGATGTTGCGCACCCGCACCAATCCCTATGTGACGGACAAATAGGCAGGTTTTGCCGTAATTGCGGGTTTTGAACTATTTATTTAGCCATTTTTTATTGTTGCAGCTATGTCACGGTGGCGCATCGATTTGGTGTTGTACGGGGTAGAGCCGAGAAAATGCCACAGAATCAGTCAGTTTGTGGCGTTAAATAGCGTTCACGAAATTGCGATTCGGTGTGACGGAAAAACATCGAAATTTCAAGCCTTGTTAACCATATAAGGGGTACAGTTGTTGCAAGGCGAGGATCAGGCGATTTGTCGTCTAATGTAAAAGGGCGCCGACTTTAATAAAAAAATGCGGGAGCAGGCGGGGAGACAGCGACGAGGGGGATTGTCGAGGCAATTAAAAGGTGTGCCATGAATGACGTCTTCGACCTCTTTAATGAGGTGTATGTTCGCGAGAAGCAGGAAGCTATGAGCCTGCAGGATTACCTTCTGGGGTGCCGCGATAATCCCGAATTTTTCGCGAGCGCGGCCGAGCGTTTAATCGCGGCAATTGGTGAACCCGAAGTGGCGGACACCAGCACTGATCCCAGATTGGGGCGGATTTTTCAAAACCGCACCATCAAACGGTATCCGGCATTCAAAGATTTTTATGGAATGGAAGAGACGGTCGAACGGATCGTCGGCTATCTGCGATATTCAGCGCAGGGTCTGGAAGAGCGAAAGCAAATTCTGTATCTGCTGGGTCCGGTTGGCGGAGGTAAATCCTCGCTTGCGGAACAGTTGAAGCGCCTGATGGAGGACCGGCCAATCTACGTGTTGAGCGTTGGTAACCGGATCAGCCCGATTTTTGAATCGCCCCTGGGCCTGTTCAATCCTGAACGTATGGGCGATCTGCTCGAAAACAAATATGGCATCGCGCAGCGCAGGCTAAAAGGTATTATCTCGCCCTGGGCTGTAAAGCGGCTGGACGAGCTGAATGGCGATATTTCCAAATTCTCCGTGGTCCGGCTTATGCCCTCCAAGCTGCGTCAAATTGGTGTTGCCAAAACCGAACCCGGTGACGACAACAACCAGGATATTTCCGCGCTGGTTGGCAAGGTTGATATACGGCAACTGGAACATTTCAGCCAGAACGATCCCGACGCATACAGCTATAGCGGCGGTCTTAATCTGACGACACAGGGGCTGCTTGAATTTGTTGAAATGTTCAAGGCGCCGATAAAGGTCCTGCATCCGCTGCTGACCGCGACCCAGGAGGGCAATTATCTGGGGACCGAAAGCTTCGGGGCGTTCCCTTTTGAAGGTGTCGTGCTGGCCCATTCGAATGAATCGGAATGGCAACAGTTCAAAGCGAACAAGAATAACGAAGCGTTCCTGGATCGCATCTCCGTAATAAAAGTGCCCTATTGCCTGCGCAGTTCGGATGAAGCGCGCATCTATCAAAAGCTGTTGCGTGAAAGCGAGTTGGAAAGCGTTTCATGTGCGCCGGACACGCTTGAAATGCTGGCCAGATTTAGCGTGCTGACGCGGCTGCGCAAGCACGAGAACTCGGCGCTTTATTCAAAAATGCGGGTGTATGACGGCGAGAACCTGAAGGACACGGACCCCAAGGCGCGTTCCATGCAGGAATATCGTGATTCAGCTGGGGTCGATGAAGGTATGAACGGCATCAGCACGCGTTTTGCCTTTAAGGTGCTGTCGCAGACCTTCAATTATGACACGGATGAGGTGGCGGCGGACCCGGTGCATCTGATGTATGTGCTGGAGCAGGCAGTGCGGCGCGAACAGTTTCCGGATGAAACCGAGAGCAGCTATCTGGAATTCATCAAATCCGAACTGGCGCCCCGTTATGCCGAATTTATAGGCAATGAAATCCAGAAGGCCTATCTGGAGTCTTATTCCGACTATGGGCAGAATCTGTTCGATCGTTATATTGCCTATGCTGACGCCTGGATCGAGGATGACGACT
This sequence comes from Alphaproteobacteria bacterium, assembly GCA_030652895.1. GTDB lineage: Bacteria > Pseudomonadota > Alphaproteobacteria > UBA11222 > UBA11222 > UBA11222. Next base: position 7,479 of record JAUSQH010000372.1, on the reverse strand, counting down.
ACAAGGATCCGGACACCGGGCAGATATTCGACCGCACTGTTCTGGATGGCGAACTGTCCAAGATTGAAAAGCCGGCGGGCATAGCAAATCCAAAGGATTTCCGCAACGAAGTGGTCAAGTTCGCATTGCGCGCGCGCGCGAACAATGACGGTAGAAATCCTGCCTGGACGTCTTACGAAAAACTGCGCGAAGTCATCGAGAAGCGCATGTTCGCCCAGGTCGAGGACTTGTTGCCTGTCATCAGCTTTGGCGCCAAGAAAGACCATGAACTTGACGATAAGCATTCCGAATTTGTCAATCGCATGACCGGACGTGGATATACCGAGCGCCAGGTACGCAGGCTGGTTGAATGGTATATCCGGGTTAACAAGGCAGGTTAGGAAAGCGCAAACTGGAGTAAGAAAATGCATCATCACTTCATTGATCGGCGCGCCAATCCCAAAGACAAAAGCCTTGGCAATCGCCAGCGGTTTTTGCGCCGGGCGCGGGCGCGGATCAAGGAAGTCGTGAACAAATCCGTTCAGGACCGCAACGTGGGTGATGTCGCCGGTGGTGAAACCATCACTATTCCCGCCAAGGGTATTGAGGAGCCGCAATTTCGCAATTCCCGCCACGGGGGAAATCGCAGCCGCGTCTTTACCGGCAACAAGGAATATGTGACCGGCGATCAGATCGACAAGCCACAGGGCGGTGGCGGTCAGGGCGGCAAGGAAGGTTCTGACGACGGTGAGGGGGAAGACGATTTTCGTTTTTCACTGACCAGAGAAGAATTCCTGGACATGTTTTTTGAAGATCTGGAATTGCCTGATCTGGTCAAAACCAGCCTGCAGGAAGTTCACAGCGTCAAAATGCACCGGGCGGGGCATGCGGCTTCGGGTACGCCCACCAATCTGAATGTGTTGCGCACGATGCGTAATGCGCACGGGCGGCGCATCGCGTTGCATCGCCCGTCGCGGGCGGCTGTCGAGCGTCTGGAGCGCGAAGTGGCGGATCTGCGAGCCAAGCCGGTGCTTGACGATGAAGAACAGGTGCGCCTCGCGGAACTTGAACCGCAACTCGAAGCACTGCTGCGCAAGATGCGCGTCGTACCCTATATAGATCCGGTGGATATTAGATATAACCGGTATGAGGCAAGGCCAAACCCCAATACCAAGGCCGTCATGTTCTGCCTTATGGATGTGTCCGGATCGATGGGCGAACGTGAAAAGGATTTGGCCAAGCGTTTTTTCATGCTGCTGCATTTGTTTCTGGAGCGGCGCTACAAGCGCATCGAGGTTGTGTTCATTCGTCACACCCATCATGCGGAAGAGGTTGATGAACAGACGTTCTTCTATAGTCCTGAAACCGGCGGCACGGTTGTCAGCACGGCATTAGTGGAAATGCAGCGCATCATGAAGGAGCGTTTTCCTTCGGGGGAATGGAATATTTATGCCGCTCAGGCGTCGGACGGTGAAAACTTTTCCGGCGATTCAGCACTCTGCCACGAACTGTTGACCAACGAGATTATGCCGCTGGTGCAATATTACGCCTATATCGAAATACTTGATGAGCGGGAGTTCGATATTTTTCAGGACGCGCGCTCCGGCGCTGCTTTATGGCGTGCATATCAGGAAGTGGCGGATGGCTGGCATAATTTTGCAATGAAGCGTATCGCCAAGCCCGCAGACATATATCCTGTTTTCCGCGAATTGTTTGCCCATAAAGCGAAGGAACGGGTCGGGTAGTCAGCAACTTTCCATTAGCCATTCAGGGACGCAGGCATGACCACTAAGGCTAACAGCACATTGCTCTATGACGGGTCGGACTGGAATTTTCCGATCTTGGAAAAGACCTATAAGGCGATTGAGGAAATTGCCATCGGGGATCTTGGCCTGGACGTGTATCGCAACCAGATTGAAATCATATCCTCCGAGCAGATGCTGGACGCCTATTCATCCGTGGGCATGCCGCTGATGTATCAGCACTGGTCATTCGGCAAACGCTTTGCCCGCGATGAAATGATGTATCGTAAAGGCTACCAGGGACTGGCCTACGAGATTGTCATCAATTCCAATCCCTGCATCAGTTATAACATGGAAGAAAACACCATGGCGATGCAGACACTGGTGATGGCGCATGCGGCATTTGGCCACAATCATTTTTTCAAGAATAATTACCTGTTTCGTCAGTGGACGGATGCAGACGGCATTCTGGAATATCTGCAATTCGCCAAAAGCTATATAGCGAAATGCGAGGAAAAACACGGCGCGCGGTCTGTAGAGGAAATCCTGGACGCCGCCCATGCCTTAATGGATCACGGTGTATTTCGCTATCGCCGCCCGCCACCGCTGTCAACGCGCGAGGAAGAGAGCAAGCGCCGTGAACGTCAGGAATACGAAGCACGGACATTCAATGACCTGTGGCGCACGCTTCCCGCCTCAGATAAAAACGCCGCTGTGAGCGACAGCGAAGAAGAGCGCCTGCAACGCCGGAAACTGCTGAAACTGCCGCAGGAAAACATTTTGTATTTTCTGGAAAAATTCAGCCCGGTTCTGGAACCGTGGCAGCGCGAACTTTTACATATCGTGCGCACGATCGCGCAATATTTTTACCCCCAGAAGCAGACCAAGGTGATGAACGAAGGGTGTGCAACTTTCGTGCATTATTACATCGTCAACACGCTGTATGATCAGGGCCGTATCAGCGAGGGGGCGCTGCTTGAAATCCTGCACAGTCATTCCAGCGTGGTGATGCAGCCAACCTATGACGATCCGCGCTATAGCGGAATGAACCCCTATGCGTTGGGATTTGAGATGATGTGCGATATCAAACGCATCTGCACCGAACCCACGGACGAAGACCGGCAATGGTTTCCCGATCTTGCGGGCAGCGGCGACTGGCGCTCGGCATTGCGTTACGCCTGGGCGAATTACCGTGATGAATCTTTCATCCTGCAATATCTCAGTCCGCATCTGATGCGCAAGTTCCGCATGTTTTTGATCGCGGACGATGAAAATGAAAGCCAGTACCAGGTCAAGGGTATTCATGATGAGGCCGGCTTTCGCAAAGTGCGCGCGGCGCTGGCGCAGTCTTATGAGATTGGCCGCCTTGATCCCGACATCCAGGTGGTCGACGCTGACCTGAAAGGAGACCGCTGTCTTTCATTGCGCCATCTGGCGTTAGACAGAATTCCGCTGGACACCAAGGAGCGTGATCAGACGCTGAAGCATTTGCGGCGGTTGTGGGGATATGACGTGCACATTGAAAGCGTCGATCGCGACAGCGGCGCGCTGATTTCCGAGGCGCGGCTCACCGGCGAAAGGCTGGAAGCGAGCATCCGGTAGCGCCGCTGTCTTTCATATCCGGGAAAAAGCCTGACCAGGTGCGGTCAGGCTTTTTGTTTTTTATTTGCGCGCGCTTAGCGGCACATATTTGCGCTCGTTTTCACCGAGATAAAGTTGCCGTGGACGGCCGATTTTCTTGCCGGGGTCCGTGATCATCTCATTCCATTGCGCAACCCAGCCAACGGTGCGTGCGACCGCGAAGATCACCGTGAACATGGACGGCGGGAAACCCAGCGCGCGCTCAATGATGCCGGAGTAGAAATCGACATTCGGGTAAAGCTGACGGTCGATGAAATATTTGTCATTCAGCGCGATTTCTTCCAGCTTCATTGCAATCTGCAACAGCGGATCATGCTTGATGCCGAGCACACCCAGCACTTCGTGGCAGGTTTTGCGCATGACCGTGGCGCGTGGATCATAGTTTTTATACACCCGGTGGCCAAAGCCCATTAGCTTGCTGTGATCGTTCTTATCCTTGGCGCGGGAGATGAACTCGCCAATATTGTCAACGGAGCCGATTGATTGCAGCATGTTCAGCGCCGCTTCGTTGGCGCCGCCATGGCTTGGGCCCCACAGGCTGGCGATACCGGCCGCGATACAGGCAAAAGGATTGGCCTCGGATGAGCCGGCCAGACGTACGGTTGACGTCGAAGCATTTTGTTCGTGATCCGCGTGCAGAATGAAAATACGGTCCATGGCGCGGGCAATCACAGGATTGACCTTGTATTCTTGCGCCGGAACGGAAAAGCACATATGCAGAAAGTTCTCTGCATAGCTGAGTTCATTGCGTGGATAGACGAACGGCTGCCCTACTGAATATTTATATGCAAGGGCGGCAATGGTGGGCATCTTGGCGATCATCCGGTAGCTGGCGACCATGCGCTGATGCGGATCCGTGATATCGGTTGAGTCATGGTAAAACGCCGACAGCGCGCCGACCACGCCACACATCACCGCCATGGGATGACTGTCGCGGCGAAATCCCCTGAACACGTTCAGGATCTGCTCATGCAGCATGGTGTGCATGGTGATGTCGTGTACAAATTTTCCCTTCTGCTTTTTATTCGGCAGATCGCCATAAAACAACAAAAAGCAGGTTTCCATGAAATCACTTTTCATGGCGAGTTCGTCAATTGAATAACCGCGGTGACGCAATATGCCTGCATCGCCATCAATATAGGTGATCTCGGAGTCACAGCTTGCAGTCGACGTAAAGCCGGGGTCATACGTAAACATGCCGGTTTCAGCATACAGTTTGCGCACGTCAATCACGCTGGGGCCTTCGCTGGCATGCATCACTGGCAGTTCCAGTGTCTTGCCACCATAACTCAGGGTGACGGAGTTGATTTTTTTTGCCGATGAAGCTTTTTCCGGTTTCGCAGTTTTTGCGGCTTTTGCCGGTTTCGCCTTTTGCTTAGCCGCTACTACCTTTTTCGCTACTCTCATTCAAAACTCCTTTTGCAACGTTTCCCAGCGCCCAGTTTATGATAATACCATGATTATGTTAATCATATGCCTGCTGCGGTGCACAAGAGGCTATCATAGCAGGCTGTATAGTAAATCAAAGACTTTGGTCCTTTATCCGGGCCACAGATTCGTTCTGGCCGAGGGCGAACAGAACGTCGAAAATGCCCGGCGACGTCGTGGACCCGGTCAGCGCGGCGCGCAATGGCTGAGCCGCCTGCCCAAGCTTCATTCCGTTCGCCGCGGCAAATTGCCGGATACAGGCCTCAATTGTTGCGGGCGTCCATTCCTCTATAGCAGCGAACGCTGTTGCAAGTCCGGCTAACCGGCTGCGCGCCTCTGGGGTTAACAGTTTGAGCGCTCCGTCTTCAATTGCCAGTGGCCGTTGCGCGAACAAAAACGCCGCGTTCCTGGCCAGCTCAACCAGATTGGTAGCGCGTTCCTGCAAGCCCGGCAGTGCGAGTTCAAGGCGCGCGCGTCCATCGGCATCTACTTCTTTCCCGCTCAGGCGCGCAATCGTTTTAAGCAGATCGGGTATCAGCGCACCGGGTGCTTTTTCGCGCATATAGACGCCATTGAGGTTTTCCAGCTTGGCGAAGTCAAACCGGGCGGCGGATTTTCCGATGCCCCCCAGGTCAAACCATTCGATGGCCTGTTCCGTGGAAATGATCTCATCATCGCCGTGCGCCCAACCGAGCCGCAACAGATAATTGCGCATGGCGTCGGGCAAATACCCCATGTCGCGATAGGCGTCCACGCCCAATGCGCCATGGCGCTTGGACAGCTTTGCTCCATCCGGGCCAAGGATCATCGGCAGATGGGCAAAGACCGGTTCCGGCCATCCCATGGCGCGGTATATCTGTAGTTGCCGCGCCGTGTTGGTGAAATGATCATCGCCCCGGATCACATGGCTGATCGCCATGTCATAATCATCGACGACAACGGAAAGCATATAGGTTGGGGTGCCGTCGCTGCGCAGCAGGACAAAATCATCGAGTTGCGCATTGTTGAAAGTGACGCTGCCAAGCACCTGGTCGTCGACAATCGTGTCGCCGGTTTGCGGTGTCCTGATGCGCACCACAGGGGGGACGCCTGCGGGCGCTTCGGCTGGATCACGGTCGCGCCACAGCCCGTTATAGATGGGTGGCTTGCCCTGGGCGCGGGCGGTTTCGCGCATCTCCTCCAGTTCTTCCTGTGTGCAATAGCAATGATAGGCCTTGCCGGTGGCCAGCAATTGCCGGGCCACTTCTGCATGGCGTTCGCGCAGTGCAAACTGAAAAACCGGTGGCGCGTCGGCCTCCAGTCCAAGCCACGCCATGCCTTCTATAATGGCGTCGATGGCCGCCTGGGTTGACCGTTCGCGATCGGTATCTTCGATGCGCAACAGGAAAGCCCCGCCATGATGGCGCGCAAACAGCCAGTTGAACAGCGCCGTGCGCGCCCCGCCAATATGCAGAAAGCCCGTGGGGGATGGGGCAAAGCGGGTAATTACAGGGCGGGTTTGGGTCATCAAGAACAGCAATTCCAGTAAGGGGTTGATTAATCCCCGCATGCTTAGCACACTTGCGGGGCAGGGGTTAAGTGGGGGTATCGCAGGTGGCGGCGGGAATGGTCGAGGGCGTGCGCACACACATGCGGCGCCAGCTTACTGGATTATCTGTAGCCGCGATTGGGGTTCGCGTACGCGAGTGTTTTCTGGCTGAGCGTTCACGCTGGGCGCTGTGGCTTCCGGTATTCATTGCGTGCGGCATCGGGATTTATTTTGCTTTGCCGGCGGAGCCGTTGCCATGGGCGGGTCCGGTTATCGTGGCGATTCTGGCGGCAGGGGTTTATCTGAGCCGGCGCCGGCAGGGCATACAACTTTTACTGATAGCCCTGGTTATGGCGGCCGCAGGTTTTAGTGTGGCGCAATGGCCCGGCGCCATCCGGGACGCGCCGGTGATAGCCAAGCGGCTGGGGCCGGTAAATATTACGGGACGGCTGGTTGCCCTGGAACGCCAGGATAACGGAGTACGCTATCTGATCGCGCCCGGTGTTATTGACCGGCTTGCCCCTTCAGGTACTCCCGCCCGCATCCGGTTGCGGTTAAGCGGCAAGGCCCGCGCCGATCCCAGCCTTGCTGCGGGTGATCATGTGCACCTTCGCGCCGTGCTGATGCCGCCCCCCGGTCCGGTGACGCCGGGGGGCTTTGATTATGGCCGGATGCTGTGGTTTGAGAATATCGGCGCGGTGGGCTTTATTATTTCGCCCCCGTATAAGCTGGATACATCGGGGCAGGATGATTTCTGGCAGCGCATGGCACTTCGTCTGACCGTCCTGCGGGACCGGCTGACGGCGCGGGTGATCGCAAGCATTCCCGGCGATGCGGGGGTGATGGCCGCCGCCCTGATGACCGGGGACCGTGCCGCCATGCCGGACACGGTGAACGAGTCCATGAAAAACTCCGGCCTTGCCCATCTGCTGTCGATTTCGGGTCTGCATATGGGGTTGGTGGCGGGCATTCTGTTTTTTTCGCTGCGCGCGGTGCTGGCGCTGATTGAACCTGTGGCGTTGCGTTATCCGATCAAGAAATGGTCCGCCGCATTTGCCATGACCGGGGCGTTTTTGTATCTGCTGATTTCAGGGGCGTCGATACCGACCCAGCGGTCTTTCCTGATGACAGGTCTGGTCCTGACAGCAGTGATGCTGGACC
>JAUSQH010000357.1 GCA_030652895.1 Alphaproteobacteria bacterium | reverse complement strand
GGCCGCTTGCGGCGGCGGCGAACCGGCGGCCCCACCAACACTGGCGGCGGCAGCGCTGCCCGCCACGGCCACCGAGACCGCGCAGGCGGCCGCATTGCCCGCCCTTGACACGGCCGCGCCGGCCAGCAACCCACGGGCCATGCCAGCCGACCCTTCGATGCGCACGCGCCGCGGCCTGTACCTGCGCCGCGCCGATGCGGATCTGGCCGAAGCCCGACTGCGCGGCGATGTGGTCTGGGTGCAGGTGGACTGCTGCAGCGGCGACAACAGCGAACTGGCCATGCAGCTTGCCTTTGGCGTTCAGGCGGCCAAGAACCTGGACGACGAAGCGCCGTTCTTCGTCGCGGGCGACGATCTGCGCACGGCGGCACAAGTGGCCGACCGCTTGCACACCATGGGCCTGAAGACCGTCTACCTGGTGTCGCCCTGAGTCACCAGAACGCAAAGGCGCCGGGCCTTCTGCCGAAGTTCAAGCGGGCCATGGCAGCGCGCACGGCGGTGGCTTGGGCTGCCAGCCCGGCCGCGGCCGAACGGCTGGTCTGCTCGGGCGGGCGGATCGGTCCCAAAAGACAAAGATCCCATGTTGTGGCCGCAGCGCAAACCTGTGCCGGCGGTGCCGCGCAGGATCAGCACCCATCGCAGCGCGACTGCCGGGTCGACCGCGCTGCGGCCGGCCTCCAACACCTGGCGGCCGGCCTGGCGCGACCGGCCGGCCCGCTGATTGCCACCGGGGCACTGCCCGCCGATGCCACAATCGGCCACCCTTCGTGCTCGCCCGCCCCACCCCATGACGCCGGCCCTCTCGCTCAACCCTCGGCAAGCGCCGGCGCTGCCGCCACAGCCCTTCTTCGCCCGGCCCGAGCAGCGCACCGGCCTGGCGCGTGAGCGCTTCTTCGAGCAAGGCCTGCGGCCCACCGGTCTGGTCGGCGAAGCCGTCATCCAGTCGTGGGCACGCTGCGTCGGCGCCCAGCGCCGCCCGGGCGAGGCGGTGGCTTTCGACCCCGTCACCCGGGCCCGGCTGCGCGCCACGCTGGCCCGCAACCAGACCTTGCTCAGCGCTGCCAGCGCCGACATCGCAAGCCTCGAAGCCGCGCTCAGCGGCACCGCCGTGCGCGTCATCCTCACCGACGGCGACGGCGTCGTCGTCCACGCCAGCGCCCTGCCCGGCAATGCCGACCGCGTGCTGCCGGTGGTCGGGCGCGTCGGCGTCGACCTCGGCGAGGCCACCAGCGGCACCAATGCGCTGGCGGTGGTGGCCAAGACCGGCAGCGCGATCACCGTGCTCGGCGCCGAGCATTTCTTCGACTGCATCCGCATGCTGAGCTGCGCCGCGGCGCCCATCCACGACCAGCGCGGCCAGCTCGCCGGCGTGCT
>JAUSQH010000342.1 GCA_030652895.1 Alphaproteobacteria bacterium | reverse complement strand
CGCCGGAATGGTTTTGTCGCGCTCCAGCAGTTGGGCATACCCCAGAATCGCATTCAGCGGCGTGCGCAGTTCGTGACTAAGGCCCACAACATAGCGGCTTTTGGCTTCATTTGCAGCCTCGGCTACTTCCTTCGCCTGTTGCAACTTGGCGTCCGTGACCTTGTGCGCTTCGATCTCATCAAACAGCAGATTATTTTGACGTAACGACTCTTCTTCCGCCACATGACGGCTTTCTTTCGCCAGCACATACAACCAGACGGCCACGCAATTAATCAGGGAGATGACCAGGAATACGGCCCCCAGAATCGACTGGAACAGCGCCGTGTCCGCATCCGCATCAATCGTCGCCTGCAGATAGACCAGCATCAGCCCGGCGCCCAGCACCACCGTGACCATAAAAAACACACGCAGATAATTGCCCACCCGCGAATTGAGAGACGCCCTGATCCATTGCGGCAGCGCCATTTCGAGACCGCTCAATAGCTGGCCGCCATAGGGCGCGTCCTGCTTGCATACATCATCACAGCGTGCGTCAAGTGAACAGCATAAGGAGCATATCGGTCCCGAATAAGCGGGACACATCGCCATATCTTCCGGTTCAAATTTATGCTCACAGATGCAGCAGCGGATGGAAAATTTGTCGCGCCAATCGTGATGTGGTCCGCGCGCAATGTAAAACTGGCCCCGAGTTAGCGCCGCGATAACCGGCGACGACACGAAGGCCACACCCAGCGCGACATACGAGGAGAGCGCCTGGGCGACCTCGCCGAACAGATTGATGTGGGCGCCAATTCCCGCAGCGACCGCCAATATCATCGCGCCGACGCCTACAGGGTTGATGTCATAGAGATGCGCGCGCTTGAATTCGATGAAGGGCGGGCTGAGACCTATCGGCTTATTGACGACGAGATCGGCCACAAGCGCGCCTATCCAGGCGATGGCGACAATCGAATACAGCCCGAGTATTTTCTCCAGCGCTTTGAAAATGCCAATTTCCATCAGCACCAGAGCGATCACCACGTTGAATACCAACCACACAACCCGGCCGGGATGGGTATGGGTCAGCCGCGAAAAGAAATTCGACCAGGCCAGCGATCCCGCATAGGCATTGGTTACATTGATCTTGATCTGCGACAGGACAACAAAGATGCCAGTAAAGCCGAGCGCCAGTTCAGGCGAAGAGAACACATATTCAAATGCGATCAGATACATTTGCGTCGGTTCCGCCGCGCGTTCCAGCGGCACAAAGTTCTGGACCGCGAGGACGGCAAGAAACGATCCGCCCAGTAATTTGAGCACCCCGGGCACAATCCAGCCCGGACCTGCGGCGACCAAACCCGTCCACCAGCCCAGGCGCTGTTTGCGGTTACGTGGCAGAAAACGTAAAAAGTCAACCTGTTCGCCGATCTGCGCGATCAGCGCAAAGGCGACAGATGAAGCTGCGCCAAACAGGATTATGTTGAAATTTCCGTCCGTGTTCTGAGAGCCAGAAAAATTTATCCAGTCATCAAATTTGCCCGCGCCATGCGCGGCAATTAAAACAAAGGGCAGCAGTTGCAGCAATTTCCAGAGCGGATGTGTCCATAATTGCAGCCG
>JAUSQH010000335.1 GCA_030652895.1 Alphaproteobacteria bacterium | reverse complement strand
GCTGCGCGCGCGCTGGCAGGTTGCGGCCGGCCCTGGCCGGCTGGACTTGCTGGCGCGGCTGGACAACCTGGCCGATCGCCGCGTCGCCGGCAGCGTGATCGTGAACGAAGGCAACAGCCGCTTCTTCGAGCCCGCGCCGGGCCGCAGCGCACTGCTCAGCGCGCGCTGGTCGATGCCGTTCTGAAGCGCCTCAGCCGGGCGCCTGGACGGGCATCGCGGCCTGCCGCCGTGCCGCGCCGGCGTGCGCCAGCAACAGCGCCGCGCGCAGGCTGGAGACGATGAACAGCGCGATGAAGAGGCTGAAGACCACGTGAGCGGAAATCAGCACGCCGTAGATCGCCGCCATGCCGGCCCCGAACAGGATCTGGCGCCCCACTTTCAAGGGCGTCGTCGCCGGGTCGGGAATCATGTACAGCGTGAAGAGGATGAAGGCGGCGCTGGTCATCGGCATCAGCGGCACGTTCCAGGGAATGTCGAACACCAGCGCGCGCACCAGGCCTTGGCCGATGAAACCGACGATCCAGGCCGCGCACAGCGGCAGCCGGCCGGTCGACAAGCCGTGCACAAGCAGGCCGCTGGCCAGGATGCCCAGTGGCAGCAGCCAATGCGCGATGCCGGTCAGGTTCTCGGTGAAATGGTAGGGCGGCGCCAGGCCGACGGCGGGGAAGGCCAGCAAGGTGATGGTGATGCCGAAGTTCGACGGGTTGTAGACATGCTGGGTGCCGGTGCCGAGACGAACCCGGACCAGCGCCTTGGAGGCAATCGACAGCGCCGCTGCAAAGGCGATCGCCGCCAGTCCTTCGTTGGGGTAGAGCAGCATCGCCACCGCCAGGCCGGGAATCAGCGCCGGGATGAAGGTGCTTGCGAAGGGCGTGACGCCGCTGCGATAGCGCAGCCCATCGCCGGCCGACCAGGCGCGCAGGTGCTCGGCCAGCAAGGTCATTGCCACGGCCGTCAGCACGCCAACCACCGGCGCCGCCCAGGCTTGCTCGAAGCCCAGAAAGCTGTGGCCGGCGATGTTCCAGAGCAGGATCAGGCTGCCGAAGTAGCACAGCGCAAACATGCGGCGCTGCGGGCTGCCCTTGGGATAGAAATAGGTGCTGGTGATGGTGTGTGGTGTGCTCATGGTGGTGCCTTTGTGGCGCGCTTTCAGGCGCCGAGCAGGACCGTGTGCCAGCCCGGCTGCACGGTGACGGTCTGACTGCGCAGCACGCCGTCGAAGCCGCGCCAGTCCAGCTTGACGCTGAACGCGGCGCCGGCGGCTTGTTGGCCGACGCCGAAGTGCAGTTCCGGCGCGCGCCGGCCCGAATGGCCATTGCCGCCATCAACGCGGGCAATGCGGCCGAGCGCCTCGGGCGCCGCCGCCGGGCGCAGCGTGG
>JAUSQH010000330.1 GCA_030652895.1 Alphaproteobacteria bacterium | reverse complement strand
CCGACGCCGGCGCCGACACCGACTCCCGCGGCCAGCACGGGCGAGGCCATCAAAGCGACACTGGCAGTGCCGGCGAGAAGAAGCTTCGTGAACCGGGTCATACGTTAGTCCTCCAGTCGTTGTGCCCCCAAAGCACCTTGGCGGTTCGTATTTGGAGGTATCAGACCGGCAGGTCAACCCAATCACGAAATGACCTTATGTAAGGCGATAATATGCGGGTGCGTTATACGACATTATATTTGTTGTTACGTTGCGGTAAGTGACGGAACAACTTGTATTTTGCTTCATGAAGGAATGTGATTACGGGTATTTACCAGGTGGGACTTCGGGGCGCGCCGGCTCAAATATGACGTTCTATTTCGTCATAATATATATTATCGGAGAAATGGATATGGTTGTGCGGGGGCGTGCTTGCCGACATCGTCGTCCGACAGCTGTGCTCAACTATCAACTGCGCCGAGATGCGAGTTGATCACGCGATTTTTCCAGCCCGTCATCTGTCGGCGGTGATATCGACCGAACATCACAACCTTCTGCCCGACGCCTGCCTTGTTGGGCCGGATCGCCTTGACCGGCGTCAGCTTCCACAGCGTTTCGCGCTGCGCTCGGAGATCGCGCAGCATGAACTTCGTGCCGCCACGCGGCGCAATCCAGTCGATGATCCAGGGAAGATCACCGCCCGTCCAGTCCACAGGTTGCAGCATATAGCCACCGGCGAGATAGCGATCCTCAATCTCTTTTGTCAGCCATGCCCAACTGACATAACCGAACGGCATGCCCGATTTGTCGTAAAAGAGCCGGTACTGACGATGCTGCAGCGCCGGAATGACGTAGCGCTCGATTTCGACGACGCGCCAGGAACGATGCAGCTTCGATTGCGCGAGGAGCGTGAATATGTGCCCCAAGGCCTCGGCATTCGAGCGGGGCGCCTGCGTGAGCGCCCCTGCCCCGGACTGCACTCCATCACCGATCATGCCGCCCAAGCCGCCAGCGCCGCGCTGACATTCGTGTCGTTGCGGATTTCGCTGCTCAGTTCGAGTTGACCTGGCGGCGGCGGACTGAACGCCGCCATCGCCGAGACCAGCTGCTGCACCGCGGCGCTCGTCGCGGCGGTGTCCAGACTCAAGCCGCCGGCACGGAACTCGGTGACTTCGCGCGTCGCTGTGCTGAAGAAACCGCTGATTGTGACGCGATCGGCCGTGCCAAGGACCGAGACAACCAGGTTCTGCCCCGATTGGCTGAACCAGAGCTGGTCGTAGCGAATATCTTCGCCAAAGATCAGCAGTCCACCGCTTGCATCGGCACCGTTTTGCTGGATCGTGTCGTGGTCGTCGCCGCGGCCGAAGGAATAGATGTCGTAGCCTGCCTGACCTCGCAAGAGGTCATTCCCGCTGCCCCCTGCAAGAACATCGTTGCCATTGCCACCATAAATGGTGTCGTTGCCGGAACCGCCGATGAGGATATCGTTGCCACCGCCGCCGTTGATGATGTCGTCGCCGCCACGGCCGGAGTACCACTCGTTGGCAGATGTGCCGGTCCATGTTGAAGAGACATCGTTGAGGTCTGATGCGACGACGGAGATTCCGCCGACGGAGATTTCAAGGCCATCGGCAAATCTGAAAGTCTCAGTGCGCGTATGGCCGGATGTGGGATTTGTAATTGTGTACATCAATTGAGCATATGAGAACCAGCCACCGATTGTGACGCCGTCTCCGGTAATGAGATTGGCCGTCGATGCAGCCAGCGAGTCGTCGAGAATAGTGACATTCAGATCGAACCCACCAGTGTTCGCCGCGAATGGCTCGCCCGTGCCTTCAATGAACAACATAGTCTCAGTCTTTGCGACTATGATGTCGGCAAGCGCAATTCCCGCACCAAACTCAATGGCGTCCTGGCCTGCATCCCCGAGCGTGCCTTCGTAGCTGTTAACATACTTTCCATTAATAACGTTCAGCTCGGAATAGAAGACGTCGGTCACAAACGTCCGACCGCCCGGGTCGACAACATAGGTGTCATTACCGGCTCCGCCGAACGCCCGATCGATTCCACCATTGCCGCGGAAGGCGTCCGCCCCGGCCGTGCCCGTGAAGGTGTCGTTGTAGGCCGAGCCGATGATGCCCTCTATGCTGATCAGCGTGTCGGTGACACCGCCGGTCACCACCGTCCCTGCCGTCAGGTTGGCAGAGATCCCGGCGGTGGCATCCGCATAGGATGCCCAGTCGAAGCCGCCCTTGCCGTCG
>JAUSQH010000326.1 GCA_030652895.1 Alphaproteobacteria bacterium | reverse complement strand
CACTCGGCCACCCCTCCATAAAGCAGCATCCCGGACTTTAGCAAACCGGGCGTCAGCGAACCTGCAGCCTATGCACAACAGCAGCCAGGCAAGCCAGATAAGGAACGATGCAGCAGTATAGGACGGTAGTTAGCCTAGTTTCCAGACAGATTCAATCGGCACCTGAAATCAAGGCTGTTGCCAACCTTGGCGAGGCGCAAATTGGCCCGTCAGGCGCGTGACAGCAGCCACTCGCGGGCCAGACGCTGGGCCTCGGCGATCTGCGCCGTGGTCATTTCCTGCGCCAGTTCGGCACGCCAGCCCAACGCCTCGCGCTCGCCCTTGACCGCCGCGACATTGAACCATTTATGCGCCGCGACCAGATCGAACGGCACGCCTTTGCCGGTGGAATAGCTGATGGCGAGTTGAAGGCATGCCGCGCCGTCAACTGGCTCGTTTGAATCCTGATAAATGCTCTGTGCTTGACCCATTGCCGGACACTCCGTTTTCCCTGTTGTGACCTACTGCCACTGGTTCAGGCGTTTCGTCGCCCTTCAACCCAGCATGGACAAGTTTTGTCCCGGTAATACTAAGATGAAGTAAACAAGACCCCGAAGTTTAGTTAAAAGAAAAAAACTTGAGGCTTGTGTGCATTCGGTCACACCGGGATTTTTGGCGCGGAAATACTGGACTTTCCGGAAATTTGAGGTCACTGGGGGCTTGGATAAATGTAATCGGCGCGACGGGCGGGAAAAATAAATGCGGGTTATATGAAAAATAATTTGCGCCAGAGGCGGTTTATGATTCGTTCACCATAAACGGCCTCCGTGCAGTCAGATCGATTGCCGCTAAATGGCGCGCAGCACCGTACGTACAGCATCCAGCGCCGCATCGGCTTTCGCCCCATCCGGCCCACCGGCCTGGGCCATATCCGGGCGGCCCCCGCCACCCGCGCCGCCCATGGCGGCGGCCCCCGCGCGCACCAGATCAACTGCGCTGACACGCGCTGTCAGATCATCGCTGACGCCAATCGCCAGCGCGCCCTTGCCGTCATTTACCGCCAGAAACGCCACCACGCCGGAACCCAGGCCTTTCTTGCCCGCATCGACCAGGCCGCGCAATTCCTTGGGATTGACGCCTTCAATGACGCGGGCCATGAGTTTGACGCCCGCAATTTCTTCCGGCGCCGCCGCGCCCGCACTGTCGGCGCCCTGCGCAGACCCCGCCACCGCCAGCCGTTTGCGCAATTCAGATATTTCGCGTTCCTGCTTTTTGCGCTCCTCCATCAAG
>JAUSQH010000323.1 GCA_030652895.1 Alphaproteobacteria bacterium | reverse complement strand
CCGCGCCAACGATCGCCAGGACGCATCGTCCTGGCCGCCAATCCCGAGGTCGTTGCAGATAACCGGATGCGCCTGGGGCATGGCAGCCACACATGGGCACAGTTCTTCACCGGTCTCTGCATGCAGCGTCAGGCAGTGGCGATCGACGAAGTCCTTTCCCTCCCCATGACTGGCCACCTTCACGACACGCCCCGTATCGGGGTCTGCCATGCCGATCCAGGCAAATCGCAATTTGCCGCGTTCGACGGCAATACGGCAGGCCTCCTTGAGCAATTCGTCCTGCACGCGGATTCTCAGAATGGCGCCGTTGATGCCGCTAAGCACCTCGTGAATTCGGTTGAGTCGATCGATTTGGTGATGATTCCGTTGCAGCGCATCGCCCAATCGGTTGAACTCGGCGGCGAGGGTCGCGATTTCGTCGCGTCCCTTTATTGCGGCGCGCGCGGAAAAATCGCCGGCGGCCATTTGCCGTGTGGCCGTTGATAGCAGACGAGTGCGTCTCATCACCAGCATCTCGCTGCCGAACCATGCAAGGACCATGATGCCGAGGAAGGTCGCAGTCAGAAAGGTTGCGCGCGGCAGCAAGTCGGCGTTGAGCGCGGCCTGGATTTCCCGGGACGGTATGCCGACCAGGATGTAGCCATCGCGCGCCTCGCCCGTGCCGATGCGCGCCAGGGCGTAAATCCGCTGTATGCCGTCGACGCCGCGCCCTTCGCTGATCACCTCAGCTTGCCCGCTATCAATGAATGCCTTGGCGATAGGCACATCGCTTGTCAGGTCGACGCCGGCCCACTTGCCATCAGGGTCCGGCGCTCGCGTCAGGACGATGCCCCGTCGATCAACGACCGTGATGGCAGATCCCGGGGGCAGTTCGGTCAAGGGCGTGAACCGCATGAGCCACTCTAGGTTCAATGCAGCGTACACGACGCTCTGAACCTGCCCACTTGCGTCAAGAACAGGTTGCGCGATGACCTGAACGGGCTTGTTCGTGAGCCGGCCGATCTGGTAGTCGCCTATGCTGAGCTGTTTGGTCGAGATAGCTGCCTTGAAATAGACGCGATCGCCGAGATAGACCGGGGCATTTGTCTTCACGCCGCTGCAGGCCACATGACCGTCCGGGCGAATCACCCCGAAATTCGTGTAGTCGAGATTGCCGAACAGCAAGCTTTGCAACAGTGCATCGCAATTGGGCGTATCCAGTGTGCGTACCTGCGGCAGATCCGCCATGAGGTTGAGTAGTTGTTCTGTTTTGGCGACGCGCGCGGCGTGATAGTTCACTGTGAATCGCGCGAACCTCAGCACCGAGTGCTCAATGTCTGCTTTTAGATGACGCTGTTGTTCAACGGCTGTGTCCACGACCACTGCCAGCGCCGGCAGCATCGTGATCAGCACGAGCAGCATGAGGCGAGTGCGCAGCGTCATTGCACGCTTGTCTCATACGTCGCGGGTCTCGCCGTCAACAACGGCACATATGGGCTGCGCCGGCAGCGGCCCCGTTGCAGGCACGACATACGCCCCCTTTGGGTCTTATGGGTAATTGTTGATGTTTTTGTATGGTTATTGCTTTTATAGCCAAATCAAATAGGAAATGCAATGCGCTAAAAGGCATTCAGCAAGCTGAAACCGCATTCTATGCGATCTCGGAATTAGGTATCGACACGTCGACCATCGCGGAATGAGACGCCTCGCCTGCCGCTTACTGAGTCGCCGGAGCCTCGCAGCAACTCCATGTCGGCATGGCTGGTTCCGGTCGTGATGACGTTGGCTCCATCAGTAGGACTTCCTGGCCTATGTCCGGTTATGACCTCATAGCAGAAGTCGTCGGCTAAATCGTTATCGGCTGCTTTGGCCGAGAAGCGGTCGAGCACTGATGCAACCGGGCTCGTGTTTATAGCCGGCATTCGCGCCCCC
>JAUSQH010000312.1 GCA_030652895.1 Alphaproteobacteria bacterium | reverse complement strand
TGGGGCGGCTGGTGGTTCTGGGACCCGGTCGAGAACGCGTCCTTCATGCCATGGCTGGCGGGCACGGCGCTGTTGCATTCGGCCATTGTCGTGGAAAAGCGCGATGCGCTGAAGTCCTGGACGGTGCTGCTGGCGATATTGACGTTCTCGCTCAGCCTGCTCGGCACCTTCATTGTGCGCTCCGGCGTATTAAGTTCGGTACATGCGTTCGCCACCGATCCGGCCCGCGGCGTGTACATTCTCGGCTTTCTAGTGCTGGTTATTGGCGGTTCGCTAATATTATATGCGATACGCGCGCCCAATCTGAAAGGTGGCGGCATTTTCGCGCCGATCAGCCGCGAGGCCGCATTGGTGCTGAACAACTGGCTGCTGGCGACGGCCTGCGCCACAGTGTTGCTGGGAACGCTTTACCCACTGCTGATGGATGCGCTGAGCGGCGGCACGGACAAGGTTACAGTCGGCGCACCCTTTTATAACGCGACCTTCACGCCGTTAATGGTGCCGCTTTTGCTGATGATGGCGCTTGGACCCCTGATGAGCTGGAAACGCGCCGATCTGGCCGGTGTGCTGAGCCGGTTACGCTTTGCGCTCGGTCTAAGCGTCGTGACCATGCTGGTGGTATGGTATTTGCGCGAAGAAGGGCCGGTGCTGGCGGTATTCGGCATCGGTCTGGGCGCATGGTTGATCGGCGGCGCCATGACCGACCTGGCCGAGCGGATAAGGCTGTTTCGAGTGCCATTTTCCGCCAGTCTGGCGCGCGCTGCCGGATTGCCGCGCGCCAGTTGGGGCGCAATGCTGGCCCATGGCGGCGTCGGCATTGTGGTTTTGGGCATTACCGCCAGCAGCGCCTGGACGGAGGAAAAAATCGTCCTGATGCAGCCTGGAGATGAAGCAACCGTGAGCGGTTATGTCTATCGCTTCATTCGCGCGGAACAGGGGCCGGGACCCAATTACACAGCACTGCGCGGACAGTTCGAAGTGAGCAAGAATGGCGTGCCGGTGGTCAGCCTTGCGCCGGAAGCACGCAGCTATCCAACTCCGCCGATGGATACCACAGAGGCGGCAATTTATCCGATGCTGAGCGGCGATCTGTTCGCCGTGATCGGTAATCCGCAAGGGGACAGGGGCTGGTCGGCACGGCTGTACTTCCGGCCATTGCAATCCTGGATATGGGCGGGCGCCATCCTCATGACAATTGGCGGAGTGATTTCACTGAGCGACCGCCGCCACCGGGTGGGGGCGCCGCGCCGCGCTGCAACGCCCCGGCCCGGCGGTACGCCTGCCCCTCTTCCCGCGGAGTAAACAGATGCGCTGGCAAAGTTTTCTTCCCCTTATTGTCGTCTCATTCCTGGCCGCGGTGCTATTTGTTGGATTGGAACTTGATCCAAAGATCGTGCCGTCGGCATTGATTGACAAACCGGTTCCCCAATTTGATTTGCCGCCCCTGCCGGGGAAAGAGCCGGGGTTGATTGCCGCTGATCTTGCCAGGGGCGGCATTTCCCTGGTGAATGTCTGGGCGTCCTGGTGCGGGCCGTGCCGCATCGAACATCCGCAACTGATGGAGATTGCAAAAATCGAAGGGGTGCGCATGATCGGACTGAATTACAAGGATGATCCGGCGAAAGCACTGGCGTTTTTGCAACAGCTCGGCGATCCCTATGAGTCGGTGGGCGCGGACCGTACAGGACGCGTGGCCATTGAATGGGGCGTTTACGGGGTGCCGGAAACGTTCCTGATTGATGGCCACGGCCGCATTGTGCTGAAACATGTAGGCCCCCTGCGCCCTGAAGATATCCCCGAGAAAATTCTTCCTGCCATTCAGGCGGCATCGCAATGAAACGGCGGCTCGTGGGTCTGGCGGTCATTTTCATGCTGATGGGCGGCAGTCATGTCTACGCCATGGCGGTAGACGCGGTCACATTGCAGGATCCCGCACTTGAGGCGCGCGCGCGGACCATTATGCAGGGGCTGCGCTGTCTGGTGTGCCAAAACCAGTCGATTGAAATTTCCGACGCCGAACTGGCCGGGGATTTACGCCGTATTGTGCGCGAGCGGGTAGCCGCTGGGGATACCGATGATCAGGTGCGGGCACATCTGGTGGCACGTTATGGGGATTGGGTGCTGATGCGCCCTCCCTTCAAGCTGTCCACGCTGGCCCTGTGGGCCGGCCCACCTGCACTGCTCGCACTTGGAGGCCTGGGCCTATGGGTGGGGCAGCGCCGCAGGGTAAGGGCCGCCCCACCCCCCCTTACGGAAGCCGAAAAGGCTCAACTACAGGAAATCAATACCCGTAATTAACGATTGCTACATAAAATCGCCTTATGTCTTGATATAATCAAAGAGATAGGCGGCAGAGCCAGCATGGTAAGCGTGAATCCCTCGAGCCTTATTGGCGCACAGGCCTATGCGGTCCAACTGCGCCGTCAGTATAGCCAGGAAGAAACCGCCCGCGCATCCAGCCCGGACGATCGCCAGGCCAAACGCGTGGACAGGCAGACCAGACGCGCCGATGCGGTAGTTGACCGCAGGCCGAATGAAGGAAAAACACCCGCATTCACAGCAAGCGTAAAGGCCACCGCGGATACCGCGCGCGTTCAGATAGCTGGCAATCCGACCGTGGGGGAGCTCAGCCCCCGGTCAAATCCCCCGGCGCGCCCGCTATTTTCAAGTGCAAACCGCGAGGCGCCAAACCCCAATGCGCAATTGCGCAACACCCGTCCGGGTACCCATCTCGATATTACGATTTAGCCAGAGCAGCTTAACAACAGGCTATTTGCGGCGTTTGGCAGGCGCTTTCGCCGGTGCTTTAGCGGCGTCCAACCCCCCGCCCAATGTACGCAGGCATTCCAATAGCATTGCGCGCTTGCTAACCGGCACGGGGGCGATGATACGTTTTTCCGCATTGCGCACTTTGGCCGCCGTTGACGTAAGCTGGCGTTTGCCCGCTGCGGTCAGGGTAACGGAATTGGCTCGCTGATCGCCTTCTGTGCGTTCGCGGTTCAGCAGTCCATTTTCAATCATCCGGGCAATCATGTCCGCCAGGGTGCTGCGATCAACGCCGGTGGCCGTTACCAGATCGGTTTGTGTTTGCCCCTCATAGGCCGCGACGGCAGTGAGCACAACATATTGGCGCGGCGTAAGGCCACTGACCCCAACTTCTTGTGTGTAGATGCTCGCAGCGCGCTGTTCGGCGCGGCGAAGCAAATGTCCCGGTGAATCCATCAATACCGGCTTGATGGTCAGCTTCCTGACAGATTTCACTCCGGAACGCGGTGCGGGTTTTTTAGCTTTTGCCGGTTTCGCCATTTGAATTGTCAGCCCCCTGATTAAGCATTATTTACCAAATATTGTCCGTAGGCGTCACGCGGCGCCAAATGCGATGCGTGAATGTGCTTTTCAGCCTAGCGTTATATTCAGCTGTATACCATAATTTTATTGGCGCTTTTTATGCAACCGAAATACGCTGTTTACGAAAATTTTTCTGGATCCGGGACGCATGGGCAAAGAACCTCCACAACATCCGGCAACTGCCGGCTTTGATTTTTCCAACAGAAAACCTGAAGGCGATGATAAAGAGCGCCTGGTATGCAATGGCTGCGGCTTCGTGAATTATGTGAATCCCAAGATCGTGGTGGGCGCCGTGACTGAATGGGAAGGCAAAATTCTCATGTGCCGCCGTGCGATTGAGCCACGTAAAGGGTTCTGGACGCTGCCTGCCGGTTTTATGGAAGAAGGCGAAACAACCGAGCAAGGCGCAGCGCGGGAAGCGCGGGAGGAGGCCAACGCGGATCTGGAAATTCTGTCCCTGCTGGCGGTATACAACATTCCGCGCATCAGTCAGGTGCAATTGATTTATAAGGCGCGTCTGCGGTCCAGGGATGTCAGCGCCGGAGTCGAGAGCCTGGAGGTCGCTTTTTTCGACTGGCACGAAATTCCATGGAGCGAGATCGCTTTTCCAAGCGTTATCTGGGCGTTAAATCACTATATGCAGGTGCGCGATGTGACGCGTTTTACGCCGTTCGTAAATCCAGATGGCGAAAACGGGAACTTCCCGCCATCCATGCGGTATTAACCGGCGCGTTCTACAGGG
>JAUSQH010000298.1 GCA_030652895.1 Alphaproteobacteria bacterium | reverse complement strand
GCGACGCTTTCGATTTGACGCTCGCCACTCTGAACAAAGGCAATTATTCGACGGCTTCGATAGAAGACCACGCGGCGGAAGTGCTGTTCTTTCTGCGCGAGACTCGCACCGCGTCTGCGTTGGTCGAGGATTCGGTACCTGCGGATGCAAATCTGTCGACCGAGGGAGCAGTTGCATTCCTCGATGTCGGTCTGATTCAGAGCGCAACCATTGCGCTGAAATCGTCGACCTCGAATCCGCAATTGCCTGGCTTTATCGATAACAGCGGGCTCGGGACCGTTGCGATTGGCGAAATCCTGTTCGGCCTCAACAATTCCTGGGCGGTGGGCTGGAGCTTTACGATTCCGGATAGCGACCCGGTGCTGCAGTCGCTCGCCATGGGTCAGACTTTGACCCAGACTTATACGATCACGATTGACAACGGACAGACGCAGGACGTCGTCGTGACGCTGATCGGCACCAATGACGCTCCGACGATTGTTTCCTCCAGCAACAATGCGGTGTTGCTGACGGAAGATACTGTCGGAGACGAAACCGATCACACGGCGATCGGCAATATCATCTTCCGTGATGTCGATCTTATTGACTCTCATCAAGCCACGGTTGTGCTGAAATCGTCAACCTCGAACGCGCAACTGCCTGGGTTTATCAATAACGTCAGTCAGATCGGGACTTTTTCGCTGACATCCGGCGTCAGCGAGATGACTACCGACACCGGGCAGGTGAGCTGGAGCTTTACGGTTGCGGACGATGACCCGGTCCTACAGTCGCTGGCTAATGGTCAGACGCTGATGCAGGTCTATACCATCACCATCACGGACAACAACGGCGCGGTGGCAACGCAGGACGTCACGGTTACCCTGGCTGGCACCAACGATCCTATCATCATCACTGGCGAGGATCTTGTCGGCGCTGTTACCGCGCAGGACACCCTCACCGACAGCGGCCTCATCCTCTTTACCGATATCGACCTCATCGACGTCCATGTGGTTTCGGCGACCGGCGCGCCGATCGGGTCCGTACTGGGCACACTTACCGTGGTCCAGAACAGCGACACCACGGGCACCGGATCCGGTGGTCAGCTCACCTGGACCTATAGCGTTGCGAGTTCTGCAATCGCGTATCTCGACGCTGGCCAGACCAAGGTTGAAAGTTTTACCGTCACGCTCACCGACCAGAACGGCAGCGTGATCACCAGGCAGATCGACGTTACCATCAATGGCAGCAACGACGTGCCGGTGATTGGTGGCGTGCATGTCGGTTCGGTGGCGGAGGACGTGTCGGTCTCCGGTAGCTTTATTTCGACCAGCGGCTTGCTGACCATCGTGGACGCCGATCTGGGCCAGTCCAACTTCACGGCGATAGCGGGGATTGCCGGCAGCAACGGCTACGGCACCTTCACGCTGGGCGCCGACGGGAGCTGGACCTACACCGCCAGCAACAACCAGACCGCGATCCAGCAGCTCGGGGCCGGCCAGTCGCTGACCGACAGCTTCACGGCCGTGTCCTCAGACGGCACCGCCAGCCAGCTCGTCACCGTTACCATCAACGGCAGCAACGACGTCGCCTGGATCACCGGCGGTGCCATCGGATCGGTGGCGGAAGACGGCACACTGACGGCGGGAGGTACGCTGACCGTCGCCGACCCCGACGGCGGCGAGGACCATTTCCAGACCCCGGCGTCGTTGGCCGGAATCTACGGCGCGTTCACCTTCGATCCCAATACCGGCGTGTGGGGCTACACGCTCAACAATGAGGCGGCCCAGGCGCTCGGCGCCGGTCAGGTCGTGCACGACACGCTGACGGTGACGTCGGCGGATGGCTCGGCGTCGCAGCAAATCGATGTCACCATCACCGGCAGCAACGATGCGCCGGTAGTGCAAGGCGGGACACACCGTGTGCCAAATATCACTCAGAACTCGGGTCAACTTGTCTTCGATGGCGAATATTTCTTTGGCGATGACGAATTGACCGTAACCGACTTGGACGGGCCTCTGGTCGGCATAGCGGTTATTGGCTTCGATAATGCCAACGGCGTTTGGCAATACCAGCTTTCGGGGACCGGCGAGTGGACGAACATATCGTTGTCGAGCGGCGAAGCCTTGCTTCTGTCGGCTAATGACAGAGTCCGTTATAATGGAGACGCGAGCCAAACGGTTGAAGCTCTGACCTTCAAGGCTTGGGACGGATCCGATGGGTCCACTTCCGGCGACATAATCTTAATATCTGACGTCTGGGACTCGAGCGCGTTCAGCGACGGCACCTATACTGTCATCACGAAAAATTCGAACGACGCACCCGAGGGCGTTGCAGGTGAACTGACAAATTTGAGCCTGACCGAGCC
>JAUSQH010000289.1 GCA_030652895.1 Alphaproteobacteria bacterium | reverse complement strand
TCGACGGCGAACTCCATCGGCAAATGCTGTAATACTTCGCGGCAAAATCCATTGACCAGCAGAGCCACGGCGCTTTCCGCATCCAGGCCGCGCTGGCGGCAATAGAATAATTGCTCTTCGCTGAGTTTCGATGTTGTCGCTTCGTGTTCCACCTGCGCTTCGGGATTGCGCACTTCGATATAGGGAACGGTATGCGCGCCGCATTTATCACCGATCAGCAATGAATCGCATTGGGTGTGGTTGCGTGCACCTGTCGCCTTAGGGTGTATGCTGACCAACCCGCGATAGGTGGACTGGCTGCCGCCTGCCGAAATTCCCTTGGCGACAATACGGCTTGTAGTGTTGCGCCCCAGATGGATCATCTTGGTGCCTGTGTCCGCCTGCTGATGATTATTGGTGATAGCAATAGAGAAGAATTCACCAACCGAATTGTCACCCTGCAAAATACAACTTGGATATTTCCAGGTAATGGCCGACCCGGTTTCCACCTGGGTCCAGGATATTTTTGAATTGCGGCCCCGGCACGCCCCGCGCTTGGTGACGAAATTATAAATGCCGCCGCGGCCGTCCTTATCACCTGGATACCAGTTTTGCACGGTTGAATATTTGATCTCGGCGTCATCCAGCACAACAAGTTCAACCACCGCGGCATGCAACTGGTTCTCGTCGCGCATGGGCGCGGTGCAGCCTTCCAGATAGCTGACATAAGAGCCCTTGTCGGCAATAATCAGGGTACGCTCAAACTGCCCGGTATTGGCGGCGTTAATCCGGAAATAGGTGGACAGCTCCATGGGGCAACGCACACCCGGCGGGATATAGACAAAGGTTCCGTCACTGAAAACGGCGGAGTTCAACGTGGCGTGAAAATTATCCGCATAGGGAACAACTGACCCAAGATATTTCTGCACCATCTCCGGGTGGTCCTGCACCGCCTCTGAAATGGAACAGAAAATTACCCCGGCCTCGTGCAGCTTGTCCTTGAATGTAGTTGCCACCGAAACGCTGTCAAACACCGCATCGACAGCGACGCCCGCCAGCAGCATGCGTTCGTTCAGCGGAATTCCCAACTTCTCATAGGTGCGCAACAGTTCGGGATCAACTTCGTCCAGGCTTTTCGGGCGCGAACCAAAGCCCTTTGGGGCGGCGAAATAATAGGCGTCCTGATAGTCGATCTGCGGAAAATCGACCTTCGCCCAGGTTGGCTCTTTCATCGTCAGCCAGCGGCGATACGCACGCAAACGCCATTCCAGCATCCACTCCGGCTCAGCTTTTTTGGCGGAAATGAAACGCACAATGTCTTCATTCAGCCCCTTGGGGGCGAATTCAGAATCGATCTCCGTGACGAATCCATATTTGTAGGTTTCACCGGCTTCTTCGACGGTCGCGATGGTTTCTGGCCGTGCACTCATACTCTCTACCTCAACTTACCAAACGCAATGTAACGCGCCCGGAGATCATTTCCCACGCCGCCAAAAAAGTATCGATGTCGGCGGCTTTTGTCGCCCAGCCAAGGCTGATCCGGATGGCGGCGCCTGCCAGCGAATCATCAACGCCCATTGCGGACAGCACGGCGGAGCGCGCCACTTTGCCGGAAGAACATGCCGCCCCGGCGCTGACGGCAATCCCGGCCAGATCAAGGTTCATGACCTGGGTGGCAGCCTCAACGCCTGGGAGGGCAAAACAACTCGTGTTCGGCAGGCGCTGCTGATCACGCCCGAAAAATACCGCATCGGGCGTAATTGTCTGTACACCATCCTCCAGCCTGTCGCGTAACGCAGACATTTTTGCGGCTACGCCGGGAAGGGTGTCTGCGGCGAGACCCGACGCTGCCGCAAAGCCAATAATTGCGGCGCCGTTCTCGGTGCCGCCACGGCGCCCGCGCTCCTGACCACCGCCGTATATCTGCGGGCTAATTTCCACACCGCCTCGAACAATCAACGCGCCAACACCTTGCGGCCCGCCAAATTTATGTGCCGAAAGCGTCAGCAGGTCGGCGCCAAGCGCAT
>JAUSQH010000287.1 GCA_030652895.1 Alphaproteobacteria bacterium | reverse complement strand
GCACGGCGCGGATGCTGCGCGTTGATCACGCTGGAGAGGTGGCGGCCAGGCGCATCTATCAGGGGCAGCTTGCGGTGTTGAAACAGCAGCCGACCGCGCGAGCCAGCACAGAATTGATAGAGGAAATGGCAGGCAAAGAAGACGCCCACCTTGCCGCCTTTGACCGGCTGATTGTCGAGCGGCGTGTGCGGCCAACCCTGCTAGGCCCGATTTGGGACGTGGCAAGTTATGGTCTTGGGGTTGCGAGCGCGTTGCTGGGTGAGCGCGCGGCCATGGCCTGCACCGTTGCGGTGGAAGAAGTTATTTGTGAACACTATCAAAAGCAGATTAATGATCTTGGCACAGATGACCCTGAACTATCTGAAATGATCACGCAATTTCGCGCCGATGAAATGGCGCATCGCGAAACAGCGCTGGCGAGCGGCGCAGAGCAGGCCCCCGCCTATAAACCCCTGAGCGACATCATCAAGGCGGGGTGCCGTGTCGCCATTAAACTGTCGGAACGGATTTAGCCAAATTCCTGCCGGATTGCATCGGTATGCTGGCCAAGTGCGGGGGTGGGGCGCGGGGAGGCGGATGTCCCCGCAATGCGTATTGCCGGTGCAATCACTTCGACTTCACCTGATGGCGTCGCTTGCAGCATGGTGCGCAATTGTGGGTGTGAAAGCAGATCGGCAACACCATTCAGCCGCCCGAACGCTATGTTTGCCGTTTCAAGACGTACCGACAATGCCGCAACGCTCAAGGCGCTGAAAACTTCATCGATAATACAATACAGCGCTTCGCGGTTGTGGGCGCGCGTCTCGTTGCTGGCAAAATCAGGATGGGCGGCGATCTCCGGGCGCTGCAACACTGTGGCGCAGAAATTTTCCCATTCACGCGCATTCTGAATGGCGATGACAATTTCACCATCCGCCGTTTTGAACAGTCCGTATGGAACCACCTGGGAATGGCCAAAGCCAATGCGCGCGGGCGCCTTGCCGGTATAGCGCTGATGCATCAATGCGGTGTTCATCATATCCGCAAGGCCGTCGAACAAAGACACGTGAATGGCGCTGCCCTGCCCCGTGCTGGCCCGCGCGATCAGCGCTTCCAGAATTGCGGCATGGGCGTTCATGCCCGCAGTCAGATCACAGATCGAAACACCGACACGGCCGGCCTCCGCCGGACTGCCCGTCAAGGACGCCAGCCCGCTTTCCGCCTGAATCAGAAGATCATAGGCTTTCATATTCCGGTACGGGCCTTCGTAGCCATAGCCACTGATGTCACAGGTAATAAGTCTGGGGAATTCTGCACGCAACGCGGGGGAGCCTAGCCCCAGACGGTCCAGCGCGCCTGGCGCAAAATTCTGGATAAACACGTCCGCCCGTGCCAGCATGCGTTTGAGCAGCGCCGTGTCGTCGGTATTTTTCAGGTCCAGCACCACGGATTCCGCACCACGATTGAGCCAGACGAAAAAACTGCATTCTCCTTTCGCCACCGTATCGTAATGGCGGGCAAAATCACCGCCCGCGCGTTCTATCTTTATAACCCGCGCCCCGCCATCCGCCAGACGCTGAGTTGCATAGGGCGCGGCCACAGCCTGCCCTAACGAAACGACCAGAATATCTTCAAGTGCGCGGCGCATTAAAAATCACATCAATAAGAACGCGGCATACCCAGCACGTGTTCGGCCAGGTAGGACAGGATCAGATTGGTCGAAATCGGCGCGATTTGATAGAGCCGTGTTTCGCGGAATTTGCGCTCGACGTCATATTCCTCGGCAAAGCCATAGCCGCCATGGGTCTGCAGGCACATATCTGCTGCCGCCCACGACGCCTCTGCAGCCAGCATCTTCGCCATATTCGCTTCCGCTCCGATGTCTTTACCCTGTTCATACAGGCGGGCGGCTTTTTGCACCATCAGGTTGGCCGCTTCGGTTTGCGCGTAGGCCTTGGCGATGGGAAACTGGATGCCCTGATTTTTGGAAATGGGACCGCCGAAAACGTTCCTCCCATTAGCGTAATCGACGGCCTTTTTAATAAACCAGCGCGCATCGCCAATGGTTTCGGCCCCGATCAGAACCCGTTCGGCGTTCATGCCGGTCAGAATATATTTGAAGCCCTGCCCCTCTTCACCCACGAGGTTTTCTGCCGGTACTTTCATATCGTCAAAGAACACCTCGGTGGTGGAGTGATTGATCATCGTGCGGATCGGTTTGATGGTCATGCCATTACCGACCGCTTTTTGCATGTCGACAACGAATACGGACAGGCCGTGGCTGCGCGATTTGGCTTCTTCCCGCGGCGTCGTGCGCGCCAGAAGCAGCATAAGGTCCGAATGTTCTGCGCGCGAGGTCCAGATTTTTTGCCCGTTGACGACATAGTGATCCCCCTGGCGCACGGCGCGCGTCTTCAGACTGAGCGTATCGGTGCCATTGGAGGGTTCGGAAACGCCAAACGCCTGCAGCCGCAATTCCCCGCTGGCGATGCGCGGCAGCCATTGGGCCTTTTGCGCCGGACTGCCATGGCGCAGGATAGTACCCATAATATACATCTGGGCATGGCACGCGGCGCCATTGCAGCCGGAACGCTGAATTTCCTCCAGCACCGCCGCCGCCGCCGTCAGCCC
>JAUSQH010000285.1 GCA_030652895.1 Alphaproteobacteria bacterium | reverse complement strand
CCGCGCAACACCAGTTCGGTTACCCGGTGCGGATAAGTCTGTGCATACGCCAACGCCAGGGTGCTGCCCCAGGAACCACCGAATATCTGCCAGCGTTCTATATCAAGATGGGCGCGCAGCGCCTCCATGTCGGCTACCAGACGCCACGTCGTGTTATCGGTCAGTTCCGCATGCGGGCGGCTTTTGCCGCAGCCACGTTGATCGAACAGAATAATACGATAGGCTCTGGGATCAAAAAACCTGCGCATTTTCGGATCGCACCCGCCACCCGGACCGCCATGCACAAACAGCACCGGCTTGCCTGCGGGGTTGCCCGATTCTTCATAGTAAATTTCATGAAGTTCCGAAACACGCAGCCAGCCGCTTTGATTGGCGGCAAGATCGCCATACAGCTGGCGGCGCAAAGCGGGCAAAGAATCATCCATAAACGTGCGGCCAGCGTCCCTAATAAAAGCGTCTCAGGTAAAAATGGCGTCCCCGGCGCGATTCGAACGCACGACGCCCAGATTAGGAATCTGGTGCTCTATCCTGCTGAGCTACGGGGACCAGATCAGGAGATATAGCAGGGACGTTCGCGCCAGAGCAACATCCAGGTGAATTTCATGATGTCAGAGCCGCGTCTGGGCAGAGTCCAATAGCCTAATCACCCGCACGATTGAAACAAATTGGATGCTGCTCCAGAATAGCCCCAGCATGCTGCAAAACCACATGCGGACGGGCATTCCCGAACACATGAAAAAAAGCAGACACGGTTAATGACGGCAGTAAAATTACGAGCCGCCATTAAACGGGTGGTGTAACCCATTGCGCTGAACTATATCAGGCCGACAAGACCATGCCTTCCGGGATTCCCCGGAAGACCGAGCGCACTTGCCGTTGTCAGGATTAGCGACAGCGAGCAAACAATTGCAGCTATTTAACGAGCCCGCGCCAAACCGGCCAGCAGGTGTTGCCGCCAGCTTTGGTGATCGAATCTTTATATGCCGTCATCTGGGTTTCTTTCAGATTAGGGCCTTCCACCTGGGTAACGTAGTCGTCAATGCTGGTGCAAACGACATAATATTCGTGTTTGCCCGCCTTGGCCCAGTTTTCATGCGCTGAATTAAGATGAGAGACGTCCATCATTCCCTCGACCCCCGTCGCAAACGCCCCCGTGACGCCCAACAACATCGCAGCACCTGCCGCCATACCCAGGACGCCCGTTTTTCCATTCAACATGCCGTGCTTCTCCCTAAATTGTTCATCTGTCGTCGCGCTTTTTTATACAAGCTGATCGCACAGAGACCATACTTACTTTACAGCCTATTTCCAGCACAATCTGACACTAATTCGCCCAATTGAAAAGCCTTTCGAGTGCCCGTAACTATTTTGTGATAAATATATGACAAAGGACGCGACTTGTTACGCGTCAATCCCTGTCCTCCGGCTCCACCCCCTGTGCGCGAATCATAGCCCGAACCGAGTCCCGCGCCAGCGCCAATCGAACGGCGTCGGTCGAACGAAGGACGAAATTGACGCCATAGCTCGAAACCTTATCCGAGCCAGGCTCCGCCCGGCGGAAATAGGGATAGCTGCCCAGACTTACATCGGGAAACTGTACCTGCAACTCTCCCAGCGCACCGGCTACATGACCTTCGGCCACCGCCCCGCCGACACTGGTGCTCAACATCTTGGCCCCGCCGGTAACCCGATGACGCAGGGATTCGAGCATCGCCTGCAAAATCATCGGCACCCCAGCCAGCACGAAAACATTGCCGATATGAAAGCCCGGGGCCTTGCTAACTGGATTATCAATCAGCTCCGCGCCATCCGGTATGCGCGCCATCCGTTGGCGCGCTTCGGTAAATTCACCCGGTTTGTAGTGCGCATCCAGAATCGCCATGGCCTGCGGATGGGGGCCAATGGGGACAGCAAAGGCGGCGGCGACCGCGTCGGCTGTAATATCGTCATGGGTGGGTCCAATGCCGCCTGACGTGAACACGTAATCATAGCGCGCCCGCAAACTATTGAGCGCGGCGACAATTTCCGCCTGCACATCGGGCACCACGCGGATTTCGCTCAGGCGAATCCCAAGCTCCCCCAACCAGCGCGCAATATAGGACGAATTCGTATCCTGGGTGCGGCCGGACAGAATCTCATCTCCAATCACCAGCATCGCTGCTGTGACGATTTTTTCTGTGGTCGAAACTTTATCCGTCATATTCATCCCGCAGTTTATCCGCATTTCCATGTCGCTGGAAACCACTCTATTCTGCCCGTCATGAAATTTTCAGCTCCGTTGCTCCGCGCCACACTTATCCGCCGCTACAAGCGCTTTCTGGCCGATGTCGAAATGCCTGACGGCGAAATGCTTACGGTGCATTGCGCCAATCCCGGCGCCATGCTGGGTCTGAATATGCCTGGTATGGAAGTCTGGCTGTCCGACAGCAATAACCCCAAGCGCAAACTGCGCTATTCCTGGGAACTGGCGCGGGTTGGAGACGCAATGGTCGGGATTAACACGGCGCACCCCAACCGCATTGCCGAAGAGGCCATCCTCGCCAAAAAAATCCCTGGGCTTGCCGGTTACGCCGGATTACGGCGTGAAGTAAATTATGGCCGCAACAGCCGTATCGACCTGCTGCTGGAGGATGCCGGACGCGGCCTGTGCTATGTCGAGGTAAAAAACGCGCATCTGATGCGCCAGCCTGGTTTGGCGGAATTTCCAGATTCGGTCACAAAACGCGGTACCAAGCATTTGTCCGAGATGGTGGAGATGGTGGCGCAGGGCCACCGGGCTGTAATGCTGTATGTGGTGCAAAGGGATGACTGTAACCGCTTTGCCGTGGCGCGAGATATTGATCCCACCTATGCAAGCGCCGTCGAAGACGTAAAATCCCGCGGTGTTGAAATCATCTGTTATGATTGCCGCCTGAGCACCGAAGCAATTATTCTTCACCAGCCCTTGCCGATTATCCTCTGATGATTATGTCAAAAACTGGACGAAATGCCTCAAGCCGGGTATCCATAGAGTATGAATTACATCGCGGCCAAAGACGCGCCGTTACGCAATAACGGCCTGATAAAACTGCACGGCCCCGAGGCCTTTGCGGGCATGCGGGCGGCTGGCCGGTTAGCCGCGGAAACGCTTGATATGATTGGCGAATATGTAAAGCCGGGGATTAGCACCACTGAATTGGATGAAATCTGCCACGCCTATATCGTGGCGCATGGCGGCGTATCGGCGCCACTGAATTATCGCGGCTATCCGAAAACCACGTGCATTTCACTTAATCATGTGGTCTGCCACGGCATTCCCGCAGATCGCGTTTTACGTGATGGAGATATTCTCAACATCGACGTGACGCCGCTGCTGGACGGCTGGCACGGCGATAGCAGCCGCATGTATGCGGCCGGCACGCCAAGCGTTAAGGCGCGCCGCCTGATCGAAGTAACATACGAATCCCTGATGCGCGGTTGCGCTGCGGCTAAACCCGGCGCTACCACCGGAGACATCGGATACGCCATCCAGTCCTATGCGGAAGCAAACCGCTTTTCCGTGGTGCGCGACTTTTGTGGTCACGGCACCGGGCAGGTGTTTCACGATGCGCCCAATATTATGCATTATGGCGAACGCGGCGCGGGCATTGTGCTGAAACCCGGGATGATTTTTACCATTGAGCCGATGATCAATGCGGGAAAATTTCAGGTGAAAATCCTCGCAGACGGCTGGACCGCCGTGACTCGCGACAAGTCCCTGTCGGCCCAATTCGAGCATTCCATCGGCATTACCGAAACCGGCGGTGAAATCTTCACCACTTCACCACGCGGTCTGCATCTGCCCGATTTTAGCGGCTGATGGTGGAGGGCGCGGACGATACGCCACATTATGCGGGACATCGTGACCGTTTGCGCGACCGCTTCATGGAAGCAGGCGCCGCAGCCCTTGCCGAATATGAACTGCTTGAGTTGATTTTATTTCGCGCGATCCCCAGACGCGATGTCAAACCGCTGGCAAAACAACTGATTAAACGTTTTGGCTCATTGGCCGACGTGATCAGCGCCGATCCGGACCGGCTGCGCGAGGAAATAGACAGTGAAAATGTCGTCCGGGAACTGAAAATCATTCAGGCGGCGGCGCTGTACCTTGCACAAAGCGCGGTGCTGAACAAGCCGCTGCTATCAAGCTGGTCTGCGCTACTGGAATATTGCCATTCCGCCATGGCCTATGAGAAAAAAGAGGCTTTCCGCATCCTGTTTCTCGACCATAAAAACGTGCTGATCGCTGATGAACAACAACAACAGGGCACCGTAGATCACACCCCTGTCTATCCTCGCGAGGTAATGAAGCGAGCGATGAACCTGTCCGCATCCTCCATCATATTGGTGCATAATCACCCCAGCGGCGATCCCACCCCGTCGCGCGCGGACATCGAAATGACCAAGCAGATCGTCGAGGCCGGCAAACAGCTTACAATCAGCGTGCATGATCACATAGTGGTCGGGCGTGGCAAAACCGTCAGCTTCCGGCAGTTGGGGTTGATATAGGGCGGCGTCAGTCCGCTGGCTTTCGAACGTAACGTAATGAGAGAACGGTAACCGGTACAAAAACGTTACAAGTCCGGTTTCCCAAAACCGGAATCTGTTCTACAATTCGTCCGGTATCATGATCGACCAGCAACAGGAAAAACACATGGCCAATAAAGCGCGGCCCCGCCGCAGCGTTCTTTACATGCCGGGCTCCAATGCGCGGGCCCTGGAAAAGGCACGGACAATACCGGCAGACGCGCTCATCCTTGATCTTGAAGACGCTGTCGCCCCGGACGCCAAGGATGTGGCGCGCGAGCAGGTGTGCGCGGCATTGCGCGCGGGCGGTTACGGCAAACGTGAAATGGTGGTGCGCGTCAATGCATTGGATACACCGTGGGGACTTGCGGATTTAGTGGCCGCCGCCGCTATGAAACCCGATGCGGTGCTGATCCCCAAGGTCAGCAGCCCGGCGGTCCTGCATCAGGCGGAAGCGCTACTGGATGCCCAGGGAGCTCATGACACGGCCCTGTGGGCGATGATGGAAACCCCGCTGGGAATCCTGCATGCCGAAGCCATCGCCTGCGCCACGCCGCGCCTGGCGGTGTTCATCATGGGCACCAATGACATCGCCAAGGAAGTCCGCGCTGCACACACGCCGATGCGGCTGCCTATGATCACCAGCCTCGGGCTGTGTCTGTTGGCGGCGCGCGCCTTTGGGATCGGCGTAATCGATGGCGTATATAATGACTTCAAGGATGAAGCGGGCTTTGCCGCGATCTGTCGCCAGGGACTGGAGCTTGGCATGGACGGCAAGACCCTGATCCACCCCAGCCAGGTGGCGCCATGTAATGAAATCTTTAGCCCAAGCCCCACAGAAGTTGAAACAGCGCGCAAGATCATTGCCGAATTCGCAAAGCCGGAAAATGCCGGCAAGGGCGTACTTACCGTCGACGGGCGCATGACCGAATTATTGCATGCGGAAATGGCCAAACGCACCGTCGCCATCGCCGACGCCATTCGCGAACTGGAAGCGGCGTAGTCAGCTCATCCGGCGCGGCGGGCCGTCTGGGCCGCCGCCGCCGTTTGCTGGCCCGTCAAATTCACGGC
This sequence comes from Alphaproteobacteria bacterium, assembly GCA_030652895.1. Lineage (GTDB taxonomy): Bacteria > Pseudomonadota > Alphaproteobacteria > UBA11222 > UBA11222 > UBA11222. The sequence continues at coordinate 5,142 of JAUSQH010000285.1, read as the reverse complement.
GACCCGGCGCTGCGCTGCCTCGAGGATCATACGCAGCATATCGGCATACCGATAGCCACCATAGCCCGCCATTAAATTCAGTTTTCCGTCCCAGCACCAGCCGGGGTTGGGATTGACCTCCAGCAGCTTGACATCACCTGCGCTATCCGCGCGAAAATCGAAGCGTACATAGTCACGGCAATCCAGCCGTTCAAACAGCGCCGTGGACCAGTCGATCATGTTACGCCGCAACTCGTCGTCAATATTGGCTTCGCGATAGCGAATTTGCGTCCAATAGGGTGAAGACGGGTCCCATTTGGATTCATATCCAAGAATTTGCGGCAGTTCCGGCGGCAGCCCACTGTAATCCACTTCCAGTAAAGGCAGAACCGTGAAGCCGATACCCGGATTGCCGATAATGCCGACGCTATATTCATTGCCGGAAAGAAACTCCTGAACCAGAACCGGGCGTCCAGGCAGTATCCGGCGCAGTTCGGTCAAATAGCTGACGGCTTCCGACGGGTTATGCACCACTGCGTTTTGTGTGATGCCGATACTGCTGTCACCCATACAGGGCTTGATGAGTGCCGGAAAAATCGACGGGATCGTGGCCGCCTGATCATCGGCGTCAAAATAGGTTTCCAGTGGCACCGGCACATCGCAGCTTGCCGCAATCGCGCGCACCTGTGATTTATTATAACACAGGCCAAGCGCAGAAGGGCCCGAGCCACTATAGGGAATGCTCAGCATTTCCATAATTGCGGGCACGTGCAGTTCCATCAGAGCATCATTATTGAAGCCCTCGTCGCACAGGTTCAGCACAAATTTAGGGCGCTGTTCGCGCAGCGACGCCCACAGAGAGCTATGGTTGTCGAGATATGTAAAACGATAGCCCGGCAATTCCGAAAGCGCGGCTTTCAGCCGTGAAATAGTGTCAAAGTCTTCCGCATTGAAAGCGCCGTTAAGTTTGACGCTGTCGGGTAAACGCGGATCGCCCATCAGCACGGTTACTTCAGGAATAAGTACACCACCGTTCCGGCGGGTCACTGGCCGTTCCGGCGCGCGTGCCGTTATGAACAAACGGCGCGCCATCATGCCCAAATCGGCGCCGCGGGTCGACAAGGCCTCAACTTCTCCATGAATGCGCATGTCTTTGAAGCCGGCCCGGGTCAGCAACTCTTCTATGCGGGCGCGCGAATACAGCCGTTCGGCGTAGAACTGATCCGCAATTACCCCCTTTTCCGCATGCACCACGACTTCGCGCGAAATCAGCCGGTCACCATCCGACGACAAAGACCGCTCACGGCAGACAAACTGGCTTTGATCAATCCATTCCCAGGAGCGGGGCTCGAAATGCGTGCGCATCCAGTCGCCATCCGTCAGATCAATGATCAACCGCCCCTGGCTGCGCAGGCCGCGCTTGATTGCCGACAAAACCGCAAGGTCATCTTCTTCCCGGTCAAAATAGCCAAACGAATTTCCCAGCAGCATGACGCAATCATAACCGCTTTCAGGCGCCGTAATCTTGCGCGCCTCACCTTCACGGAAACGCACGTCAAAACCACTTGCCCGGGCCCGGCGGCGCGCCAGACGGATCAGATAGCGCGACCGGTCAATGCCGGTAATATGGCGAAAGCCACGCCGCGCGAGTTCCAGGCTATGCCGGCCCTGGCCACAACACAGATCAAGAATTTTATCGTTCGGCTCCAGCGCCGCCGCAGCCAGCAGGAAATCTATTTCGTGTTTGGTATTGGCGTCATTTTCCACCACATCGCCATCCGTGCGCAAATAGACCGCCGTAAACAGGGTCCGCCACCATTCCGACGGCAAATGACGCTCGAGATCGGAGACTGGCCCCAGGGTCCGGTGCGGCGAGCCAGATGGTGGTGCTGATTTCATTGGAATACCCCCTTAAACCCAACTAGAGCGGACGAGGTTGCCCTGGTTGCTGATCACCCTATAGATGTAGCGCCTTTACGCGTCTTCAACCTGTTTGAAAAGTAAATAATTAACATAATGAAAACAGACGCCGACCGGGAACGATGCATTAACCTTATAGCGTCTATGCTGGCGGTCGCTACCCATATTCGGCGTGGTTTCGGTTCTGCGAAGCGCATGCGGTATAACTTGTTGGAGGCCTTATGAATAGCCAAGCGCCCGTACTCGAATCACTTAGCTGGTCCGGTGATCTGATGAAGGACACGTTCATCTACCGGTTCATCGATATCAGCGCTACATTGCTGGATCTGGTGATGGAAAATCAGTCTGTGGCGGATCACTACCTCAACTGGATCGATGATCAGGACGACGGTCTGGACGACGATCAGGAAGCCGCTATTACGCCACTGGTGCTGTCGGAACTTCGTAACGACTCAGGATCACACATTCTGGTCCTGGGGTTGCCTACCGGAGGTCAGTTTCTGGTGGTGTTTCAGGCAGGAGAATTCAACGCCAAGATCATTCTTGCGCAGGATCAGGAAACGGCCACGCTTCAGGCGGCGAGCGTCACGGAATTCACCGGCGATCTGCATTATGCAATCAATTGGGGCAAGGATTTCATTGATCGTATCGATGAGGAAATGATCGCCGCGGGCATGTAGGCTAATCCCTTGCGTGTCATGCCCCGGCTTGGCCGGGGCACTCAATGCGACACGAAAAGGTCGGTAGCTTCTGCCCTGGATTGCCCGATTAAACCGGGCAATGACAGAGATGGACGGGGTAACTCAGTGCACACTTACCGGTAGCATATTGTGCTGCCGGGCCGCGAAGAACGCCGCATCACGATTGCCAAGCACCGCAAGCGGCGCACCCGCCTCCGAATGGATGGCATATACGGTCACTCCGGGTGGAACACCCTGCAATCCCTGCACCTGTGAAGAGTCAATTGGCTTCACATAGACCATCTGGCCGGGCTGCAACTGCACCGCCGCCACAACCGCGTCGGCGGCATTCGTGGGTACGTTTTCATCTTCCTTGTGACTATTCATCTTTCTGATCCTTTCAGCCGAACTTATTGAGGTTCGACGGTTGTGGCATCGACTTGCTGCGCCGTCCCGTTATGAGCATGACCGTTTTTGGGCTGGCTGGCAGTGATTTCGATATTGCGCGTCACGCTGGCAGGCTTCGGGCGCTGCAATTCGATATGCAACAGGCCATTATCCAGCCGCGCCGCGCTGATCTGAATGCCTTCGGCAATGACGAAACTGCGCTGGAACTGGCGCGCCGCAATGCCACGATGCAGATAGACGCGGTTTGGGTCCTCGGCCTGCTTGCCACGAACGGTCAACTGGTTATCCTCAAGGCTGACTGTGAGTTGATCCAGCGTAAATCCGGCAACTGCCAGACTGATACGCAGGCTGTTTTCGCCAATTTGTTCAATATTGTAAGGGGGATAGCCATCATTTGCAGATTTGGCGACGCGATCGAGCATACGCTCGACGCGATCAAACCCCAGCAAAAGAGGGCTGGAAAAAAGCGATACATGTGACATAGGTCAAGTCCTCCCGTAAGCGACATTGACAGTTGCGGATCCGTTTGGGGCATCCAACATCTGAAACTAACGGCCCGATATGGCGCCGACGCTTTATATCTAGAACGATTTATGCCGGGATCAAGGGGAAGACTAGTGTGTGTTCCAATATTATCACGCCGGAACCGTTGCTTTGACCGGTTGACCCCATCATCGCCTTAAGAGCAAACCAGCAGATCGGCTGCGGCTCTGGCCATGATATGCGCCTCATCGACATGAATAACCGCAATTTCAATCAGGCTATCTGCGGCGCCGATGCGGCCGCCCGCCATCTGCGGTGTCTGGTTTGCCGCAGCATCAAGTTTCAGACCGCACCATTGCATGCCTGCGATAATCTGCGCCCGGATCACCGGGCTATTCTCACCTACCCCGCCGCCAAACAGCACAGCGTCCGCACCGCCCAGCGCTGCGAGATAAGCTCCGATATATTTTTTCGCGCGGTAGCAATAGAGCGCGATGGCGCCAAGCGCTTCGGGGGAATCCGACGCCAGCAGCATACGCATGTCGCCGCTAATGCCGGACAGGCCAAGCAATCCTGAATTCTGGTTCAAGAGAACCTCTATTTGCGCTGCATCCATTCCTGTTTCGCGTTGCAGGTACAGCAGCAGACCCGCGTCAATATCGCCCGCCCGGGTGGCCATGACCAGGCCTTCAAGCGGCGTGAACCCCATCGAGGTGTCCACGGGCGCGCCGCCCTGGCTGGCGGCAATCGAACATCCCGCGCCCAACTGCAATGAGATCACTTTTGCAGCGCTGGCATCCGCGCCACGCCCGGCCAGCCATTGCGCGACCATCGACTGATGCGCCAAACCGTGAAAGCCATAACGGTGCAGATGATAACGGGCGGACAATGCGCGCGGCAGGGCGTAGCTGGTGGCAACGTCCGGCAGGCTGGCGAAATATGCCGTGTCCGGCACAACGATCTGGCGTACGTCCGGGCCCATTATGGTCCGGCTATGCGCCAGCCATGCAAGGCTTGCCGGCGCATGCAGCGGCGCCAGGGGTGCGGCCTGTACAAGCGCCGCCTCCACGTTCGCATCGATCAACGCCGCCGTGCGCACCTGTGGTCCGCCATGCACCCACCGATGGGCAACGGCGGATGGCGGTTCCGCCCCAAGACCAGCCTGCGCCGCCAGTGTCGCGAACAAAATGGATGGATCGCCCGCCATTGCAGTAGCCTTCCCCAGCGAGCGCGGCGCCCCAACGTCCCCAACATCTATGTCAAAGACTTCAAGCCGGACAGACGAGCTGCCCGCATTAATGGTGAGGATTTTCATACGGACGCCGCCACCTCAGCGCGTCCATTTCCAGTCGCGGATTTCCGGCATATCATCGCCGTGGCGCGCGATATAGGCCTTGTGCGCGATCAGTTTTTCGCCCACCATTTGCCGCAGATAGGCCGCCCGATAGCCTAGACCCGGCACCCGGTCAATCACATCCTCGACCAGATGATAGCGGTCAAGATCGTTGCGCACCGCCATATCGAACGGGGTTGTCGTCGTGCCTTCCTCCTTATAGCCACGCACATGCAGATTGTCGTGATTGGTGCGCCGGTAGGTCAGCCGGTGGATCAGCCAGGGATATCCGTGATAGGCAAAAATGATGGGTTTATCCGTTGTGAACAGAGTGTCGAA
>JAUSQH010000284.1 GCA_030652895.1 Alphaproteobacteria bacterium | reverse complement strand
GCCGACGTGTTCCGCATCCTCAACGTGTTTTCGCTCGACGACATGCGCCGCCTTTACGGCTTGACCAGCTTGTTGCCGCCCGCGCTGGCCAGCCCCTGGCTGATGGGCGCGGTGATGGCGGGCTGGATCGTGCTGCCGCTGGGGCTGGCGAGCTGGAGATTCAAACCATGACACCCACTTGTTCCTGCCGCCGCCGCTTGCTCGGGCTGGCATCGGTCAGCCTGCTGCTCGGCGCCTGCGGCCAGCCTGCCGGCAGCAGCGCGCTGGCGCCGGTGGAGATCGGCCCCGGCACGACTTGCGAGCTAGACGGCATGCTGCTTGCCGACTACGGCGGCCCGAAGGCGCAGATCCACTATGCCGGCGTCGCCGCGCCGGTGTTTCTGTGCGACACCGTCGAGATGTTCAACATGCTGCTGCGCCCGGAGCAGGTGCGCAAGGTGGTGGCGGTGTTCGTGCAGGACATGGGCCGCGCCGACTGGGACAAGCCGGTCGGCCACTGGGTTGACGCCACCGGCGCCTGGTACGTGCGCGGCAGCAAGCGACTGGGCTCGATGGGGCCGACCTTCGCCAGCTTCGCGCTCGAAGCCGATGCGCGCCAGTTCGCCAGCGCGCATGGTGGCACGGTGATCCGCTACGTCGACGTCAAGGTCGAGATGGTCGACCTCAGCGGTGGCGCGCATTTCGAGGCGCGCATGTGAGGTGAATCGTGCGTGTGAGGCGCGCTCAGCGCGTCGGCCAGGTCGCCAGCAGCAGCCCGGCCAGTGCCAGCGCCAGCGCCGCGCCGTGGGCGGCGCTGAAGGTCTCGCCGAGCACGCCAACACCGATCAGCGCCGCACTCACCGGCAGCATCACGCTGAACACGCCGGCCTGCGGCGCCGGCACGCTGCGCAGCCCGTGCATCCACAGCCACACCGTGACCATGCTGGCGGCGATGGCGTAGAACACCAGCAAGCCCCAGTGGCCGGCGGCGACGGCGTTGAAGTCGAAGTCCAGCGCCTGCCAAAGGCCGAAAGGTGTGACCAGCGCCAGCCCCC
>JAUSQH010000282.1 GCA_030652895.1 Alphaproteobacteria bacterium | reverse complement strand
CGCCCGCCACGCCGCCGACATGACGATGTGCATCTACCTGCTGCAGATGCGCGAATACCACCGCTGGGAGCGCGGCCTGGCGCTGGGCGCCGCCATCGATCGCGAAGCCGTGGGCGACTGGATTGCCGAGCGCGAAGCGCTGTGGACCACGCTGGAGGAAGCGCCCTTCGTGCCCCTGCCTCTGGGCGGCGCGCAGGCCTGCGACGCCTTCGATCTCGAAGCCATCGACGCCCGGCTGCGGCCACTCGGTCTGCTCTACGGCGCCGGCCTCGTCGGAGGCGGCCGGCCGGTGTTCTTCATCGCCGAGTTGCAGGACGCGTCGCAGCGCAGCGGCTTGCCGGTGCTGACGGCGGGTCGCGAACTGGCGCGTGGCCTGCTGGCGCCGCCAGCGGCGCTGGGGCGCTATGGCGATCAGCGCAGCATCTTGATCCGCCGTGAATCACTGGCGCGCTGGTGCTGGGAACGCTACGAGGCCTACACGCTGCGGCGCAGCGCCGGCACGCCGTTTCATGCCGTCGTCCAGAGCTACGGTCTGGACCGCGACTTCGCCGCGGCGCTGCCGCGCTGGCTCGACGACCAGACCGAGATCCTGGTGCTGCACGAACTCGGCGAAGCCCAGGCCGACCCTCTGCTCGGCCCGCCCTGGGCCGAGATGCGGCTGTCGCTGCGCTCGCGCCGCACCGACCTCTTCGTGCGCGCCGTGCGCGACAACCTGGCCGACCTCAGCCTGACCTTGCCCACCTTGCTGGCGCGCGGCGCCGACAGCTCGGTCCACGCCTGGTTCGCCAACCACGAAGGAGTTCGCGACGCCTTGCAGCCGTCGCTCAAGGCCGGCTATGAAGCCTGGCGGCGTGGTGACGGCGGCGCCGCGCTGCAGCGCCAGTGCCGCCTGGGCGCAGCGCACTTCGCGGCGCTGGCACAGCAGCTGCTGGCGCTGCATGCCGGCGGCGGGCCGGCGGCCGGCAGCGCGATCCAGCAACTGCTCAACTCGCCCGCGGCGGTGTGCAGCGCCTGAGCGGCGACGCGCTGGCTCAGACCCGACTTTGACAGTTGCAAG
>JAUSQH010000278.1 GCA_030652895.1 Alphaproteobacteria bacterium | reverse complement strand
GCACGGCGGGCACCAGCTCGCGCCCCAGTACAGCAGCACCGGCTTCTTCTCGGCCCGCGCTTGGGCAAAGGCCGTGTCGATGTCGGCATCGACGGCCGCCGCCAGCCAGGCGACGTTGGTCGACGGCAGGCCGGGCGCGGCCTGCGCCAGCGTCAGCAGGCCTGCCAGCGCCAGTGCGGCGGCGCCGCAGCGCAAGGACAAAGGCATCGAGCTCATCGCAACTCCTTGAAGAAAGGCGCGGCAACAACCCGGCCGCGCGGCAGACCCAGCCTGCATTGTGGGCCTGTCGCGACCAGCGCTGCAGCCCAGGCAAATCTGGGCTGCAACGCGCGCCCGCGCGGCTCACAATCATGTCGCGGCCTGCCTCCGGGTCGCGCCACAAGGAGACCTGACGATGAAGAAGCTGCTGCTATCCGCCGTCCTGGCCAGCGCCGCCGGCCTGGCCCTGGCGCACAACTGCCCCAACGAAATGAAAGCCATCGACGCCAAGCTCGGCGCCGCCAAGCTGTCGGCCGGCGACATGACCAAGGTGAAGAAGCTGCGCGCCGACGGTGAAGCCGCCCACAAGTCCGGCAAGCACGACGAGTCGATGAAACTGCTCGGCGAAGCCAAGAAGATGGTCGGGGCCTGAGGCCCTGAACGCCCTGGGCGCGGCCCCAGCGACCGCGCCCAGGGCAGCAAAAACGCACACTGCCGCGGCCGGCGGCGGAACCGACCCTGTCCGCCCGGGTCGGACCTGGCCTAGGATTCGCCTGTGAGATTTCCCCCTCTTTTGCCATCATCACCAGTCGCCCACTTGTGCGCAGTGGCGCTGGCCCTGAGCCTGGCCGGCGCACCAGCGCTGGCTGCGATGGACGCCAAGGCGGCGCGCATGTACGAAGACGCCTTGACGCGTTTTCACAAGAACGACGTCGCCGGCGCGATCATCCAGCTGAAGAACGCGCTGCAGATCGACAAGACCATGCTGCCGGTGCATGTGCTGATGGGTCGGGCGCTGCTGGC
>JAUSQH010000277.1 GCA_030652895.1 Alphaproteobacteria bacterium | reverse complement strand
GGCCGGCCTGAAATGCGTGCAGGGCAAGGCCATCGTCAATTCCATCAGCATGAAGGAAGGCGAAGAAGCATTTTTACAGCAGGCCAAACTTGTGCGCCGCTATGGCGCCGCCGTTGTGGTGATGGCGTTCGACGAACAGGGACAGGCCGACACAGCGGACCGCAAATTCGAAATTTGCGCGCGCTCCTATAAACTTCTTACGGAGAAAATAAACTTTCCGCCTGAAGACATCATCTTTGACCCCAATATTTTTGCAGTGGCGACCGGGATCGACGAGCATAATAATTACGCGGTTGAATTTTTCGATGCTGTCCGGCGCATCAAGGCGGAACTTCCCTTTTGCCGGACGTCTGGCGGCGTTTCCAATGTGTCGTTTTCGTTTCGCGGCAACAATCCGGTGCGCGAGGCAATGCATGCCGTGTTTTTGTATCATGCGGTTCGCGCAGGCCTGGACATGGGCATCGTCAATGCCGGTCAGCTGATGGTCTATGAGGACATTCCCAAAGAGCTGTTAGAGCGGGTTGAGGACGTAATCCTCAACCGCCGCCCGGACGCAACGGAACGTATGCTTGAAATCGCCGATAATTATCGTAAGGGCGGCGGGGCGCGCCAGGAGGGCCCTGATCTCTCCTGGCGCGAAGCGGACGTTGAACAACGCCTTGAGCATGCGCTGGTAAAAGGCATCACGGAATTTATTATTGAGGACACGGAGGCCGCGCGTCAAAAGGCCGCCAAGTCTTTGGAGGTGATCGAAGGCCCGCTGATGCGCGGCATGAATGTGGTCGGCGATCTGTTTGGTGGCGGCAAAATGTTTTTGCCCCAGGTGGTGAAAAGTGCGCGGGTGATGAAACAGGCGGTGGCTTATCTGCTGCCGTTCATGGAGCAGGAGCGGGTGGATTCCGGCGAGGCGGCAAAGGTAAATGGCAAGATCATCATGGCCACAGTGAAGGGCGACGTGCATGATATCGGCAAGAATATTGTCGGCGTTGTGCTGCAATGTAACAATTATGATGTGGTTGATCTTGGGGTGATGGTGCCGGTAGACCGTATCCTGGACGCTGCGCGCAAGGAAAAGGCTGACATTATTGGCCTGTCGGGGCTGATTACCCCCAGCCTGGATGAAATGTGCACTGTCGCAGCCGAAATGGAACGCCAGGGATTTAGTATCCCGCTGCTGATCGGTGGCGCGACCACCAGTAAAATTCATACCGCTGTGAAGATCGCGCCGAATTATCATCAGGGACAGGCGGTCTATGTGCTCGACGCCTCCCGTGCGGTGTCGGTGGTCAGCGATTTGCTCAGTGAAGATAACCGCGACGCCAATATCGCCACCGTGCGCGCGGAATATACTGAGATCGCCGCCCGTCACGCGCGCGGCAAGGGGCGTGAGGGACGACGGGCGACACTGGCGGAGGCGCGGGCGAACCGTCATGCGGCGAAGTGGCAGGGCTATGTGCCGCCGGCTCCGTCCTTTCTGGGGCTGAAGGCTTTTGAGGATTATGACCTTTCAGAACTGGTGGAATGTTTTGACTGGTCGCCATTTTTTCAGTCCTGGGAACTGGCGGGAAATTATCCGGCAATACTGGAGGACGCCAAAGTAGGTGAGGCGGCGCGGAATCTGTTTTCGGACGCACAAGCGATGCTGCAACGTATTGTGGCGGAACGCTGGATTCAGCCGCGTGCTGTCATTGGATTCTGGCCAGCCAATTCCATAGGCGATGACATAGAGCTGTTTACGGACGATACGCGCCGGGAACGCCTGGGGATTATCCACGGCCTGCGCCAGCAGATGCATCGCGGCGAGGGCAAGGAAAACTTTTGCCTGGCTGATTTTATCGCGCCAAAAGAAACCGGGGTTGCCGATTATTTTGGCGGCTTCGCCGTGACCGCAGGTCATGGAGTGGAGAAAATCGCGGCCGACTTTCAGGCGGCCCATGATGATTATTCCTCCATCATGGTCAAGGCGCTCGCAGACCGTTTCGCGGAAGCCTTCGCCGAACATCTGCACGCCCAGGTGCGCAAAACCTATTGGGGATATGCGCCCGATGAAGCGCTTGATAACGCCGCGCTGATCGCCGAGGCCTATCGCGGCATCCGGCCTGCGCCCGGTTATCCCGCCTGTCCGGATCATACCGAAAAGCGCACTTTGTTTGATCTGCTGAAGGCCGAGGCGAATGCCGGTATAAACCTGACCGAGAATTTCGCCATGATGCCCGCAGCATCTGTCAGCGGTTATTATTTCAGCCATCCTGAGAGCCGCTATTTTGGCGTTGGGCGGATCGATCAGGACCAGGTCGAAGATTATGCCGTGCGGAAAGTGATGACGGTGCGCGAGGTGGAGCGCTGGCTGGCGTCCAATCTCAACTACACGCCGGCTGCGGGTAAAGAGGTGGCGGCGTAAAATATTGCGGAGGCGAGTGCGTGGCGACATCGGGTCCGCTGGACAACCCGCGGACGTGCTGACAGAGAGTTAAATATTTTTTTACCATAATCGCGCCGCATTTTTGTCACTCTTGTCATGCAGGAATCTCCCGGATCGCGTTCTAAACAATTTCTTAATATCTGGGCCGTTAGCGTTGGTCCGGGATTGACCGGGGAGAACAGAAAAATGAGTGCTGCGTGGCAGAGCAGTGATTTCGGCGCGCGCGCCCTTCGCAGGGATGCTGCCCGTCATGTGCGCTTGAGCGTCGCGGAACGCCGCGAATTCAAGCGTGGCCTGGTTGCCTTGCACGTTAATCTGAAGATTAACGGCGAGACGTTTTCAGCGGAGCTTCTGGATATTTCCGCGGGCGGCGCTCAGTTACGTTGTTCCATTGTGCCGCGCGATGGCGCCAAAATAGATGTCGAAGTGAGCGGATTTGGGCTTGTACGTGCGTGTGTCGTGCGCCGCCTGCCGAAAGCCATAGCGGTGGAATTTGATCTCACCGAACTGCAGCGTGCTGAGTTTGCGGAAAAACTGGATAGGTTGTTAACGGCGCATGCGTGATCCCGTGGACCGGGAAATAAGTGTATGGGCACGTTAAAACAAAAGATGTTGCAGCAATAATAAATTGGCCATACTGCGGGTGCAGAAAGGTGTCGCAATGTCTAGATGGGGAAAATTTTTTGGTGCCGCAGCGGGGCTGGCTCTGGGGGGACCCCTTGGGGCTTTGCTGGGTGCGGTGGCTGGCCATTTTGCGGTGGACCGTGACGAAAAATCCGGGTCGGCCAACCCGTTTGATTCGCGTGGCGACACCAACCGGATTGCGTTCACGATCGGGGTAATCGCATTAGGCGCCAAAATGGCCAAGGCGGACGGATATGTTTCGCGCGAAGAGGTGGATGCTTTCAAGCAGGTTTTCGATGTTCCGCCGGATGAACTCGCTAATGTGGCGCGTATTTTCGATCTGGCGCGCCAGGATGTCGCAGGTTATGAGCAATATGCCCGCCAGATTGCGGGAATGTTCCGGACCAAGCCACGCGTGCTTGAAGATCTGCTGGACGGGCTGTTTTTCATCGCCAAGGCAGATAATGTCTTTCATCCAAGAGAAGAAGAATTTCTGCATTCAGTGGCCGGTATCTTTGGTTTTGACGATGCGGATTGGACGCGCATTCGGGCCGGGCATGTGGGGCCGGACATTGCCGATCCCTATGTGATATTGGGCGTTTCGCATGATGTTACGGATGCCGTTCTCAAACAGTCTTACCGGCGTCTGGTGCGGGAAAATCATCCGGACCTGCTGATCGCCCAGGGCGTGCCGGAGGAATTTGTGATGGTGGCCAACGCGAAAATCGCCACCATTAACGACGCCTATGACAAAGTTGCCAAACAACGGGGCATGAACTAAAACACCGCATGTCTCCTCCACACCTCGCCCTTATCCTGTTTATTACACTGGTGTGGGGGTTCAATTACGTCGCCGGAAAGGCGGGCGTAAATGAGCTGCCGCCAATCCTGTTTACGGGCCTCCGGTTTTTGCTGCTCAGTGTTATTCTGTTGCCGTGGTTGAAACTGCACCGCGGGCAGATGCGTTCCATATTGATTATCTCGACAACCATGGGTGGGGTGCATTTCGCCATCTTTTATATGGGACTTGCTGCGGCCGAGCATATTTCAACTATCGCCATTGCCGGCCAGTTGGGGGTGCCATTCGCAACGCTTATGTCGATCTTGTTTCTGAAAGAGAAGGTGCACTGGAAACGCTGGGCCGGGATTTCCATGTCATTTGCAGGCGTGATGGTTATTGGCTTTGATCCGGTGGTGTTTCAGTATCTGGATGCGCTGCTTCTGGTGACGCTAGCGGCGCTGGTTGGATCGGTGTCGATGATTTATATGCGCCGCCTTGAAGGTGTTGGTATGTTTGAGCTGCAGGCCTGGGTGGCGCTGCTTAGTTGGCCGATGCTGGCGCCGCTTTCGCTGCTGCTGGAAGATGGGCAGCTGGCGGCCATGGAGCAGGCAAGCTGGATTGGCTGGGCAGGGCTTCTGTACACGGCGCTTGGGGCCAGCCTGATCGGCCATACGGGCATGTATTATCTGTTGCAACGCTATGAGGTGACACAGACCGCGCCGCTAACTCTGTTGGCGCCGGTATGGGGGGTGGTTTTCGGTGTCACCCTGATGGGCGATACGCTTACGGCGCGGATTGTGATCGGTGGTATATTGACCCTGATAGGGGTTGCCATCGTATCAAACCGAGAAAAGGTTTTGGTGGATACGGGGCCGTAAACATGGAAATCATAGAGCGCCCTTCGCCCAACTATAATGACCGTGCGCCCTGCACCGTCGATATTCTGGTGCTGCATTATACGGGCATGATTTCGCGCGAACATGCATTGGCGCGGCTACGTGACCCGGCGGCTGAAGTCAGCAGCCATTATCTGATTGATGAGAGAGGACTAGTCTACCGGCTGGTGGCGGAAGAATACCGCGCCTGGCATGCCGGTGTTTCCTGTTGGGCGGGCGTGCGCGATATTAACAGCTGTTCCATCGGGATTGAACTCGTTAATCCAGGGCACGAATTAGGTTACCGGAATTTTCCGGTGTTGCAGATGCAGGCGCTCGCTGAATTGGCGCATGGGATTTTAGCGCGCCACCCGATCCCGCCGCATCGGGTGCTGGGGCATTCCGATGTCGCGCCCGGGCGCAAGCGTGATCCGGGCGAGCGCTTCGACTGGGCCTGGCTGGCCGGGCAGGGGGTTGGGCTGTGGCCGTCGCAGGTTCCCGTCAATGCCGCTCTGCCTACGGACATACGAGATCTGCAACAAAACCTTGCCCGTTTTGGTTACGAAACTCCGCAAACGGGTATTTATGGAACCGGTACCCGTGCCGTTGTGTCCGCATTCCAGCGGCATTTCCGCCCAGCAGGGGCAAATGGGATCGCGGATGCGGAGACGGCGGCGATCCTGAAAGACCTGCTCACGCAGATAACTGCTTGACGCTGACTGCACTGCCCCCGATATTGACCTGGTCAGATGGCCGGATGGCCGCTCCCGTTTTACGGGGGAGGAAAGTCCGGGCTCCACGAAAACACGGCGCCGGGTAATGCCCGGCGGGGGCGACCCCAGGGAAAGTGCCACAGAAAGCAAACCGCCATCCGCTTGGATGGTAAGGGTGAAAGGGTGCGGTAAGAGCGCACCGCGCGG
>JAUSQH010000145.1 GCA_030652895.1 Alphaproteobacteria bacterium | reverse complement strand
TCTTTCATTTCGGACTGCGCGGGAACGGGAGTGCTCTATAGAAACGGCCCCAGCCTCGGGGAGAGTTCTGGGGCCGCAGGTGCTGCCGGGGCAATTTTTAACAAGCAGCGCCGTCATAACTGCGACCCGTTGCCATTTGTTCCCGGGTCTGCCAGTGGGCCTACTTCCGCGAGTGGCCTGCTTCGGCTTCAACTGAGCTATCTATTTTAGAGAACGAGACTGCGCACTCGGATCGAAAATCGAACGGACAATCGTGAACCGGCGCCGATAGTTAACGCATGTGAAAGCTGGATTTACCCACCCGCCCTATTGCAAGGCACCTTCGCTCCGGCGGTAGCCAGCGCCCATACTGCTGAATGGTCCCTGCCTAAGTTGGCGACGAAGACGAAGGCGAGATACCTACAAATTGGGTTCGTTCTGCCAAAACAGCGCCTACTGCAACCAATGGTTTAAAACTCTCAAAACACACTAAAAAATGAGACCCGCCTTTGACAGGAAGGTTCCTAATGACTGTGGCTGAAATGTCATAGGGGAAGTGGATGCGTTTTGCTAGGTTTTCCCTGAGATTGCAAATTTGGAATCGATTTCGCCACAATTAGGGCGCGGTTGGGGGAGCAGGGCAATGAAATCGGCATATTTAGCAATTGCTGGTCTAATTTTGGCAGGAGCCCCTGCAGGCGCAGCTGAGCCATTTTCAATAAATGACGCGTTAAGGCAAGCCGCCCATACCAATCCGGGCGTAGGAGAAGCATCGGCGAACCGTCGGGCTACCGAGTCTGAGCTTCGACAGACCCAAAGTACCCTGCTGCCTCAAGTGCGGCTTGAGGCGAGATATGGCCCCGAAAAATTCGACCAGGGTGCCGCGGTGAACACCGGGTCCGCATTGCCAGTGCCGGTCGTCGGAAACGGCGCGTGGCGGAACGGTACTCAGGCATCCGTTGTTGTTCGACAGGTTCTTTTCGACGGATTCGCCTCGATCCATGACATCTGGCGTCAATCCGCCCGGGTTAACGCTGCGGCATTTCGGGTTCGCGAGCGTACCGAACTGATCGCGCTGGACGCGGCGGAAGCCTATGTCGACGTGGTGCGGTACTTGCGGTTGGTTGGTCTCAGCGAACAGAATGTCGCGAACCACGAGAAGATTTTTTCGAACGTCGACTCCCGGTTCTCGGGCGGTCGGGCGGGCGAAGGCGACCTCGAACAATCCCGCGAGCGCGTTGAAAACGCGCGCGCAACGCTGGCGGAATTTCGTAAAAGCCTGGAAGACGCCCGCGCCAAATACCGCAAGGTCGTCGGCCTTGAACCCTACAACCTGCGTTTCCCGGGTCCTCTTGGCGGGATGCCCAGCAGCAGGGACGAAGCCCTTGCGGTAGCCGTCCGTTTCAACCCCACGCTTCTGGCGGCGGGGGCTGACCGTGACGCAGCCAAACACGCATTCCGCGTAACGGATGGCGCATTTGTGCCGACGCTCTCGCTCGAGGGTCGGGCTACCCATAACGACAATACTTATCCTTTTCTAGGTACCAACCACGAAAGTTATAGCGGTAAGGTAGTAATGTCCTGGGATATTTTCCGGGGTGGACAGGATGTCTGGCGTCGATCTGAGATGGCCGAACGCCATACTGAAGCGACCATGCGTCACGCGCGATTGCAGCGGGACGCGCTTGAGTCCATCGACAAGGCTTGGGCTGCAAGGACCATTACCGCAACCCGGGTAGCCGCATTGACCCGCCAGCTTAGAGCGGACAGGAAAACCATCGCTGCGTTCGACAAGGAATATGAACTGGGCCAGCGCTCCCTGATCGACCTGCTGAATGCGCAGAATCAGTATTTCAACGCTGCCGTATCGCTCACCTCGGCGCGTGGCGTGATCGTTTTCGCTGACTATCAATTGCTGGCGGCGATGGGAACACTCCTTGAATATCTCAAGGCGCCCCCGCCGGTGGATGCTGCACCACTCGACAGGCTTCCCTACGACTTGGTTCCCTACAATTTCCCCACGCTTCGGGTAACGCTGCCGGATACCGGATCCGAGCCGCTGGTTGTCGCCAATGCAGCTCCGGATGCACCCCTGCGTGCCTATGCTTCGGTCGAGCCGCAGAACGAAAACGAAGAAGCCTTCAAGGAGCGCTGGCCGCGCTGGTCATTTGCGGCCAGCCTGCCCGGCCCCGCCGAATGGTTTGCTGCTGCCAGAAGCAAACCGGGCCAACCAGTGGTATACGTCCCCGCGGAGGAGCGGGCGCAGGCATATGCTTCGGCGAAGTCCGGAAAGAAGCCGCACTGGCTGCTGACGGCCTTCCCGCAAGACCAGAAGTAGGTTTCACGGCAGCGCGGCAGAGAGAGAGCGAGCGAACGAAAGTTACGCAACGACAACCGTGGTATGGTTCCAATTAACTGTCAAAGATGAAGGTTGGATTCAGCCAATGATTTGTTGGCGGATTGCTGTATTCTGAGGCTTCCTAGCTCCGACGAATTTGGGGCAGCTCTCGTTATTGCGATCAGAGGCTTTCGACCTTGTTGTTTCGGACCCCAAAGCCCGCTCCCGGCCCTGCCCGAACGCCCGAGCCTGAGCTGGATTCGGCAGCGGGGCCGACTCGCAAGACGCTCCGCGACGACCCCCTGTCGGCGTCATTGACGCACCTTGCCGCCTACCACGGTCGAGCCGTTAGCCGCGAAGCCCTGCTGGGAGGCCTTCCAATATTGGACGGCAGGCTTTCGGTTGCCTTGTACGACCGCGCCGCTCGACGCGCCGGATTGGAGACCGAGGCAATCAAGCGAGACATCCTGGACATTCCCGCGCTGGTGCTGCCGGCCGTGCTGATCATGAAGAACGGGATTGCGCTGATCCTTCTGGGTATCGACCAGAAGAACAGAACCGCAAAGATCCTCGATCCCACGAATGAACCCGCGACGCCGCAAATCGCCCTGCTGGGAACCCTCAGCGCGGACTATACCGGCTACGCATTCCTGGTCAGGGCGGCCGCTGAAGCTGATGCGCGCGCCGTCGCGGCGGGTGACTTCCCCCGAAACCATTGGTTTTGGTCCAACGTCAAAGTGCATTGGCGCAGTTACGGCCACATAGCCCTCGCCGCATTCCTGATCAACATGCTCGCACTCGCGTCGCCCCTGTTCATCATGAGTGTCTACGACCGGGTGATCCCGAACGGCGCCATTCCTTCGCTGATTGCATTATCGATCGGGATGGGTCTCGCCATTGTCTTTGATTTTGTGCTCCGCACGGTGCGTAGCCGCATGATTGACGTAACCGGCAAGACCGTCGACGTCGTTCTCGCGGCAAATATCTTCGAGCACGTGATGGCTGTGAAAATGGCGCAGCGGCCGGCCTCCGTCGGCATTATCGCCAACCAGCTCCGCGACTTTGATTCGGTTCGCGAATTCTTCACTTCCGGCAGCGTGGTATCTGCAACCGATTTGCTTTTCGCCATTCTCTTCATTGGCGTCCTCTTTATCATTGCGGGGCCGTTGGCCTGGATTCCGCTCGCCATGTTGCCGATCATGATCGCGCTAGGTTTGGCGATGCAGCGTCCGCTTGATCGCGCAATGAAGCGGCTACAGGCTGAGTCCGCCGCGCGTCACGGCGTTCTGGTGGAATCGCTCTCCGGTCTGGAAACCGTTCGCGCCACCGGCGCGGAAGCTCGGATGCAGACGGCCTGGGAGCGCTCGGTTGCCGCTACCGCTCGATCCGGCGAGGATGTGCATTTCTGGGCATCGCTGTCATTGACGAGCGCCAACGCAGCTCAGCAGATCACCACACTCCTCTTGGTGATACTCGGCGTTTTTCTCATCCTCGACGGCAAACTTACCGTCGGCGCCCTTGTCGCCGCCACTATGCTGGCAGGTCGCGTTCTTGCGCCAATCGCGGGTATCGCATCGGTGATTACCCGAGGGACCCAGACCTTATCGGCGCTAAAGGCAATCGATCGAATTATGTCGTTGGAGCGAGAACGGTCGCCGCAACGCGCTTATGTTGCGAGAAAAATCGAAGCGGGGCGGATTGCTTTCGAGAACGTCAGCTTTGCCTATCCGAACGCCCCTGGCAAAGCTCTGGATAAAGTCTCGTTCAAGATCGAAGGCGGCGAGCGGATCGGGATTATCGGACGCGTCGGATCCGGAAAAACCACCGTCGGACGCCTGTTGCTCGGATTTTATGAAGCGCAGGAAGGGCGGATCCTGGTCGACGGCGTAGATTCTCGGCAATACGACCCTTCGGATCTGCGAACCGGGATCGGATTTGCGATGCAGGATACCGACCTGTTCTTCGGAAAGCTGCGTGACAATATTGCGCTGGGCAAGCCCGACGCGACCGATGAGGAGATCCTTGCCGCCGCACGGCTGTCGGGCGTAGAGAGCTTTATCGCGGGCCATCCGATGGGGTACGACATGCCCATCTCCGAGGGTGGCCGGAGCCTGTCGGGCGGGCAGAAACAGGCCATCGGCCTGGCCCGTGTATTGATACGCAAGCCCCGGGTACTGTTCCTGGACGAGCCGACCGCGCATTTTGATGTCCGCAGCGAAGCCGAATTCCTTGAGCGGCTGAAGGCAATCCGTGGCGAGCGGATGACCATCATCATCTCCACGCACCGGCTTTCGCTGCTCAGCATGGTTGATCGCCTGTTGCTGTTCGACAATGGCCGCCTGGTCGCCGACGGACCCCGCGATAAGGTTTTGGCAATCCTCCAGGGCAAGCCTGCGGCGCCTCCAACCGATAACGCGGCCCAGCCTAATAACCCTCCCCAGCCTAACCCCACTTTAAGGGCAACTCTGGTGCAAAAGCCCAATGCCGCCATCTGACTTTGCCTTCGCGAACGACATCCGGGCGGCGGCGGCGCTACGTACGCCACGTACCTCACGCATGCTGCTGTTGACGTTCCTGGCCCTGCTTTTGACGTTTCTGGTTTGGGCCCATTTTGCGATTCTGGACGAGGTCAAACGGGGCAATGGCAAGGTCGTGCCGTCGCGCCAGACGCAAGTGGTCCAGACTCTTGAAGGTGGCATCGTGGGCGACATCCTGGTGCAGGAAGGCGCGATTGTTCAGCAGGGTCAGTCCCTGATGCGGATCGACGACACCAAATTTGCTTCGGAATTCGGCGAGATACGGGAACGGCGCGCGGCAATGGCCGCCCGTGTCGCCCGACTGGAAGCAGAAGCGCGAGGACGCAGCGAGGTCACGTTTCCGGATCAGCTGGATCAGGTCGTACCGGCTTCCGTCGCTACCGAAACCAGCGTGTTCAAGATGCGCTCGCGGAAACTGGCGCAGGACATTGACGTGCTGAACCAGCAGGTAACGCGGCTCACCGGATCGCTGAAATTGCTGGACCGCGAACTCGCCCTCACCCGCAGACTTTACGAACAGAAGGTAGTCCCCGAGATCGAAATGCTGCGACTTGACCGCCAGGCAACCGAAATGCGGGGGCAGCTCGCCGAGGCCCAATCAAAAATCAGTTACGCCGTGGCCTCTTTTCGATCGCAGGCGGATGAGGATCTTGCCAAATCCAAGGGGGATCTGGCCGTTTTGGATGAAAATATCAAATCTGCGCAAGATCGCGTGCGACGGACCGACCTAAAGGCCCCGGTGCATGGCATCGTCAACAAGTTGAACGTGACCACGATCGGCGCGGTGGTCCAGCCCGGCGCCAACTTGATGGATATCATTCCGCTCGATGATTCCTTGCTGGTGGAGGGCCGGATCCGCCCGCAGGATATTGCGTTTATTCGTCCCCAGCAGGATGCGGTGGTCAAGATTTCGGCCTATGATCCTTCGGTCTATGGCTCGCTGAAAGGCAAGGTCGAGCGCATCAGCGCCGATACCATCGTCGACGAAAAGGCCCCCGACAAATCGGAACGTCAGGAAACCTTTTACCGTGTGATGGTTCGGACCGAAAAGAACCATCTTGGGACGGCCAACAACTCCCTGCCCATCATTCCAGGCATGGTCGCCACGGTCGAAATCCTCACCGGCGAGAAATCGGTGCTGGATTATCTGCTCAGGCCTGCCCGCACTTTGCGTGACGAAGCCTTGCGCGAACGTTGAGCTCGCAGCGGAGTGCTTAACAAATCGCCATTCGATGTCATTCAAGTTTGAATGATCCTGCAAACCAGCAGTTGACAGCCTTTTCGACATTACCGCTACCTCTGCCCTGCCTTAACTCCGCATAAGCAGCGATGGTGCAGGCTCGTCCCGATAACAGATTGGGACGGAAGATCGACGCAAAGACGTCGACTGACGTTCCGGACAAGGGGACGTCATGACACCGCGTTTGGAATTACGAAAGCCTGGTTCGTTATTGCTTATTGCGGGCCTGGTTCTTTCGCTCAGCGTTTGCGCGACATCGGACGGCACAGCAGCGGATGATGTGTCCGCCGTTGAAGCCATCACCGAGGTCATGCCCGGCACTGATTCGGTATCGCCCCCAGCGCCCGCAAAATTCTTCACGATCAATGCGGTGCTTGCCAAGCTCGACCGTCAGCAAGGCCGCGGGCCAGGCGCCATTCGCCTGGCCGCCCTCAGCCCCCCAAATTTCGCGACGGATGCTCTGCCTCCGCAGAAGGAAGCCCCGCCGGCTGGCAAAGAGCCCTTTGGCTTGTTCACGTTTCGCGCGCCCGACGGCCTGCTCTGGCGCAAGTGGCGCGGCGTCCAAGCGGCAATGAGCAAGGAACAAGCCGTTCTCGATCAATGCCGGAGCAATCCGGAAAACTGCCCGTCTCACGCCGCTCAATTTCAGCGGCTGATCAACGCCGTCAAGTCAAAGTCCGGCCGAGCCAAACTTGATGAGGCTAATCGTGCGGTCAATACGGCTATCCGCTATGTCAGCGATCATGCCCTGCATGGCGAAGCCGACCGCTGGAGCCCGCCGCTTGCGACCTTTGCGATCGCGAAAGGCGACTGCGAGGATTACGCGATTGCAAAGTATGTAGCCCTGAGCGAGGCAGGCCTTCCGCGTGAGGACCTCCAGCTGGTGCTGGTCCGCGATCGCGCGGTCCGTCAGGATCATGCGGTGCTGGCGGCGCGTCTTGATGGCCGTTGGCTGATCCTGGACAACCGGCATTCCAGGCTGGTTGACGACTCCGATGCCTCGAGCTTTTCGCCCTTGTTCGCCATCAATCATGACGGGGTGCATCTGTTCGCAGCACCCTATGCGAAACGACAGCTACTGACAGGCGAAGTCGAAGCAGCACCGGCGGCGGCGGGTAGCGATTTCATCGCGTGGAGCGGCCTGGAGATGTCCAACGAGAGCGCTTCTCGGTTAGGTTCGCTACCGCTGCTGATGTGATTGGCTGGGAGCGCGACTTAGGATCTAAATGAAACCCGCCGGAGCTATCCGGCGGGTTTTACACTTATGACCATTCGTCAGAACGTATGAATATCGGTTGCAACCGGAATTCCGGTAGCGATGCTGGCAAGGTTGACCAGGTCGGTACCCATGCCATTAGCCGAATACCAGAGCTCGCCAGTACCGGCATTGAAGGCGAACTCGTTCCCAGTGCCGCCATTCCAAGTAGCTGCGACGTTTTCATCTCCAGTGTGGAAATTTGCGGCATCGAGTACGACCGATGTACCGATGGTCAGGTTCAGGCTCGCAATATCAACGACGATATCATCGGCGCCAGACACAAAATCCAGGATGTCGTCGTGCCCGCCGTTGCTAGCTTGCAGCACGAAAAGATCATTTCCTGTCCCGCCCGTCAGCGTGTCATCGCCTGCACCGCCAATGAGCGTATCGTTTCCTGTTCCGCCAACCAGCACATCTTCATCAGAAGTACCGGTCAATGTAAGGCCACTCACAACGTTTGAGCCGCCCAGAAGGTCAACATGAAGGCTGGTCGTCGACGTATCGCCGTCACCGTCAACTGCTGTTATGTCGAACAGAAGACTTGTGCTGGGGATGGACGTTTCTTTGTCAAATGTGATGTTATTGACTGTAAAAGTTGCGCCCCCCGTTACCGCAAAGTCGTACTCCACCTGCACTTCACTGAATTCCTCGCCGACATATAATGTGTATGTCGAAGTCCCAGCGTTAAATACGTAGGAGCCCGCGAGATTGGTATCCACTATTACTTCAATGTGAGAGTCGCCGGCTGGCTTGGGAATATTTATGTCGAAGTCGCTGATTGTTAGCCCATTCTCATCGAGGACATGGAACTCAACGTTTGCGGTACCATTTCCTTGCCACTGGGTGAAAATAAAACTGACTTCTGTTTGCTCCTGCGCAAAGTTCAGAATCAAAGTCTCGTTTACATCCATCTGAAGTCCGGTGTTCCCAACGGCGATACCGTTGTTCGACGCCTTGACATTGGCCGGAACGCCATTCAGATCGCCCGTGATTGTGAGCTCTCCGTCCGGAGACGTAAGTGATGGCTGCCCCCCGCCGGAAGCCCCGAAATCCGAGCCGCTAACCGTCGTTTGCTCCAAGAAGCCGACGCTGATGAGATTGAACGAATAGGTTTCATCTGGATTGATCGTAAGGGTAAAGAATGGATTCGTCAGGCTTCCGCTTGTATTGGTGAAGTACGCTTCCAGTTCCACACCGCCGTTCACTGCCTGGGTCGTGTAATAGAAGGTGTAATCGGCGCCGTTTCCGGTCACGTGTACAGACGTGATGCCGTTGCCTAGATTAGTTGTCGCAAGATTATATCCACCACCAGCAGCACCGTTGTGGACGGCCGCAAGTATCGCCGCGAAGCCATCCACGCCGACACTTGCGTCGTAAGTACCATTAGCAACTTGATTGTCCTGAGCGACGATAATTGCGCGATCGAAGCCTCCAACCGCGATCCCGTCATCCTGGATCACGAACATCCCGGCCAGCGACACGCTCGCCGTGTCGGTTGCCGTGTCGCCGTCGCCGTCCGT
>JAUSQH010000266.1 GCA_030652895.1 Alphaproteobacteria bacterium | reverse complement strand
AAACAAGCGGTCAACTGCGGTTTCCAGGTTGAATGAACCGCAAGAGTGACAAAGCCAACGAGCAGCCGACTTGAAGAATGCGCGTGAGCGGCTCCTCCGTTCGGTCCTGCCTGAGCACAAGTGCCGATCTCGATCGGGATTGACCGGGAGTGGCGAACCAGCCTTACGCGGCCCCACTCACCTCGCGGCGAACTATCCGCGACAACACGTCACCCATCGATGCACGCGCCAGCGCCATGTCATAGTCGGTCTGCAAACCCAACCAGAACTCGGCGCTGGTGCCGAAATACTGGGCCAAGCGCAAAGCCGTGTCGACGGTGACGGCACGCCGTTCGCGCACCACATCGTTGATGCGCGGTCCCGGCACCTGCAAGGCAATGGCCAAGGCATTCGCGGTCAATCCCAGCGGGATCAGAAACTCCTCGCGCAACACCTCGCCAGGATGGATTGGCCGCATGCCGTTGATGATGGTTTCCATGGCTTCTTCCCTTCAGTGGCAATCGACAATTTCAACGTCCCACGCATCGCCCTGATCGAACCGAAAGCAAATTCTCCATTGGTCGTTGATGCGAATGCTGTGCTGGCCTTTGCGATCACGCTTGAGCGCCTCCAGGCGGTTGTTGGGCGGTATGCGTAGATCATCGAGCCGTGTAGCGCGGTGCAGCATCTGCAACTTGCGTTCCGCCACTGCGCGAAGATTCACAAACTGGGCAATGGACTTTCCTTCGAACAAGGCGTGGGTTGGAGCACTCTTGAACGATCGGATCACGGCTCCAATTTTATAACGCGTGGCATTAGACGCCAAACGTTTGTGCACCGTTTCCCCAATCAATGCCAAAGGTCGTGGTCAGGTTGGGGCACTGCATTAGCATCGCGCCGGCCCCGGTGCGCCGCTGCGAGTCCAAGATCGACCGGCGATTTGCTCGAGCAGGCCACAGCGTTGCTCCACAGCAGCGACCGCCTTCCGCAAAATCCCTCACTCCCACTCGATCGTCGCCGGCG
>JAUSQH010000260.1 GCA_030652895.1 Alphaproteobacteria bacterium | reverse complement strand
AGCCGGCGCCCGTCGTTCCGTATACGGATATGATCAGGCCTGACGCCAAATCTCCCATGTCCAATCCTGTCTTTGACGCGCGCGCGCGTGCCCAGGCCGTGACCATTCTTGTTCATGGCGCGGGAACAGGCGATTATCCTGAAGAAGACCAGGCCTATCTTGCGGAGCTGGTTTCGTCAGAAACAGGAATTTCGAAAGACGAAGCTACTCAGCGGGTGAACAATACTATAACGGAAATCGAGGCAACTAAAATCGAGGCGCGCGTACAGGCGGACGATGCACGCAAGGTAGCGTCTTCCACGTCTCTTTTCGCTTTCCTGTCGTTTTTGGTAGGGGCTTTTATTGCGTGCGTCTCAGCCGCGTTGGGTGGTCAGCATCGGGAAAAATACTAAATTGTTTTTCCCATAACAGCAGAGCACATCCGGCGCCGCCAGACTTGCTCTGCTGTCCTGTCAATAATACTGCTGGGCGCCGCACTGTTCATATGAGCCCCTCTATGTCCCGATACCGGATGGGTGTGACGGGCGGGATAAACTGATTTTCGCCGGACTACATCTCCATTGGTATCTTAAAGTATGCCGCGATGACTGTGTCGCGGTGCGCGAGCAAAGCCGGGTCGAGCGCTGTACGCACGCTATCGCTTATAGTCTCGAACATGCGCCGGCCCGGTTCGGGCATCGGGCATTTTTCGGCTGGCAGTGGATTGAAAAGATTACTAAATGCGGCCCAGAAGAAATCAACCGCCGTAACGCCCTGGCCAACAAAGAACTGGCTGCCCGCAGCTTGCTGCGCCTTTAACCGTTTTGTCAGCATATTGAGAGAAGCAACCTGTCGACCATCGAGTTGCGCGAGGTCGTCAGCCACAAAACCATATTTCCCGCCCATTCTCTTCGTCGACTCCGGCGCTGCGCCAGACGTTAGCGCCGGGCTGAACAGACTTAACCGCCGATTCCAGGCGAGCCCCAGCTCACCGCAAATTTCGTGGCAGAGCCCCAGAGTCAACACGCGATCGTCGATCGATGCAGGAATCAGGGGTTTTTGTGGGGCGAGCCGTTCCGTCAGGAACAAGATGTCGTCC
>JAUSQH010000247.1 GCA_030652895.1 Alphaproteobacteria bacterium | reverse complement strand
TTCAGGGCGAGCCAGGAACAACTGACTCGCGCCGTTGCCCAGTTTTCCGAACACCTCAAGGCAAGCCAGGAGCAACTTGCGCGCGACAATGCCGCCGTGGCCGGGCAAATCAAGGGAATGCAGGAACAGTTGACAAGCGTTATTTCCAGGGCCTCCGCGCAGAATGCGCCGCCCAGAATAGCGGCGACGCCTCCACGGCCGACGCCTCTTTCACCGGGGCCGGCAGTTCCCGCGGTGCGCCAGCCGGTACTCCCGTCGCAGGCCGCGGCCCCGCCGAGGGGCGAAAAACCAAAACCGACATCGACGCCGCGGCCGCCCGCGCCCGCGCGCTAACCCTAGTTCGGAGCCAGAACCGCATCGGCCTGGCGACTATCCCTTCTAACGATGATGATTGAGCCGTTTCGGGTTGCGAATCTGGCCCCTATCAGTTTTGGCACCTTCTCCGTGAGTTGCGACGGCAGAGGAATCGTCGCACCGCCGACGGAATCGCCGATGTTGATTGCAGGCAGGGCAGGGCCGCTGGAGGGGGAAGGCTTGATGTAGTCCCTCACAAACTGAATCTCTTCTCGCGTAAGGTTCAGGGGGAGGTGATCGATACGGGTTTCACCGCCAGCTTTTTTGTTAAGAGCGGCCGATTTGATTTGTCCGCCTTCCTGCTGGTCCAAACTCAGTTTTGTTTTTTCGATCTGCTCAAGTCTTGCCAGACGTTCCTTTACGGGCAGGAGGTCTCTCTGGAAGGTGGCCAGATCTGACCTCAAGGACCGGATCTGCGCGAGAGCAACTACGGCGATCGCGCAGGCCACGAGCACCACCAGAGTAAGGAAAACAAATGCGGCGCCTCCCGGTCCTCCAGCATTGTGTTCGGCTGTTTCTTTTGTCTCAGCTTGCCCAACGTGCCGGCGCCAAAGATTGACTACCGTTTGCTGCATACTCGCGATGAAAACGACAAGACGCGATAGCAGGGAGGACTTTGATTCCGAATTTGCGTGAGCAGACCCGAAGCCTCGACGCAAGAAAGCGGGAGCATCCCCGAGCCTGCCGGCGGCGGCTTGCACATCCGCCGGAAGAGCATCATCCGGTAACGAGGGATGCTCCGGGGGAGCAGTCGCTACGGGTTCTAGGGATTCGGGTGGTTGAGGTTGATCGATGCCGACGGTTAAGGATTCTTCCGGCGTTTCGACCATGACGGGTTCATCGGTGCCGTCACCGATACCGCTGTCTATCCCTCTCAGCTCGAGATCGAAGATTCTCAGCCGTTCCTCGGTCCCTATCAAATCATCGATTAATCGGAAGGTCTGTGGAGCCGGTCCGGCAGGAGCTGCCACCGCAGGCGCACCGGGACTTTCAAGGGAACGCAGCAGCAACAGACCCTCACCCGTAATTGTGAGGCCGGCTTCATCGCGCACTACCAATCCGGATTTGAAAAGGTCGACGTCGCCAAGCGCTACGAAACGGTTGAGTTGTTCGGCGTGATCCTCGCTCGCGGTGAACGCTTCGATGTCGCCTCGAAGGTCATCGAAACTCGCACGCCCGTCTGGGCGTTGGGCAAGAATATTTAGTATCGCCAGTCGAAGTCTCACGCGATTCCCTCGCGATTCCGTCCCACGTCGACTCTTCATTTCACCTGTGAACCGGTCGAACACCCGATTCCTGAGCCAGAGCCAGGTCGACGATACCGGCAATAGCCCGGATTTGGCGGTTTTCGTACTGGTTATGCCCGAAAAGACTTGATAAAGATCATTTGATTTGGCACTTTTTTAGTCAGAGCGCCTCATCGGAATTGGGGATTATCATGCAGAATTCATCGCTTACGCTCATTGCAGCGGCTGTTTCGGCTGTGTTTTTGTTTTCCAGTGGCGCGCACGCCGGCAAATATCCGTTCGGGGATGAGCCGTATCGGCTCAATTGGGGCTACGATCCCCAGATTGAGTCCGGTTGCTGGAAATGGAATTGGCAGCAACATCACTGGAACGATTACTGCGCCGTATATGTCCACCCCAAGGCCTATATGTACCCGCGCTCGCCGCGCGTGATCTTGCGATCAAAGGGCTGATCGTTGGCTTGGCGGTTCGGAGCCGACGCTGATCCAGCGCCGGCTTTCATACGAATTTTGTGGCGCTGACGCGGCCTGCGGAATCATCCGGACGCGCGTTGCAAGGTGGCCCGTGTAGATCGAGGCAGTATTCCTGCAACGGGCCAATTCAGGTGGCGCAAGAGGAATGGCGCTTGAGGACTGCAAT
>JAUSQH010000227.1 GCA_030652895.1 Alphaproteobacteria bacterium | reverse complement strand
CGCCAACACCTTCATGGCCGGCGGTTCGGGCCAGCCGGTGCGCAGCGAACTGGGGGTCGGGCGCGTGCTGCTGCCACTGGCCTACCAGGTGACGCCCGAACTGGCGCTTGGTGCCACGCTGGACTTCATGTGGGCCGGCCTGGACATGCGCATGGCTGCCAGCGGGGCCCAGCTTGGCGCGATGGTGACCAGCGCCTCGGGCAACCTCGGCGGGGCGCTGCCGGCGCTGGGCGGGGCGCCCTGGGCGCGCATCGATTTCTCGAATTCCAGCGATTTCTCCGGCGCGGCGTCGTCGACCGGCTGGGCCGGCAAGTTCGGCGCCGTCTTCAAGGCCAGCCCGGCGCTGACGCTGGGGGCCTCGTACCAGCTCAAGTCGGCGCTCAAGGACATGAAGACCGGCAACAGCGGCGCCAGCCTCAGCGCCACCGGCGGTTTTGCCGACACGGGCCGCATCACCGTGGTTGACTTCCAGTGGCCGAGCATGGCCGCCGTTGGCCTGGGCTGGCAGGCCACGCCGGCCTTGCTGGTGGCTGCCGACGTCAAGCGCATCGGCTGGGCGTCGGTGATGAAGGACTTCAAGCTGCGCTACGACAGCGCCGGCATGGGCGGCTCGGTCAGCTTTGCGATGGCGCAGAACTGGAAGGACCAGACCGTCACCAACCTCGGCCTGGCCTATGCCGTCAACAGCCAGCTGACGCTGCGAGGCGGCGTCAACCTGGCCGACAACCCGATACCGGCGGCCTTCGTCAATCCGTTGTTCCCGGCCACTGTCGAGCGCCACTACACGGCTGGCCTGGGCTACAAGACCTCGGCGACGAGCGAGTTCAACGGCGCGCTGACGGTGGCGCCGAGCAGCCAGGTGACGAACGGCATGGGCGTGGTCGTCAGCCATCGGCAGACCAACCTGCAGCTGATGTACAGCCACCGGTTCTGAGGGGCGCGCTGGCAGCTGGCGGCCCAGGCATGATGCGCGGATGAACACCGAGAATCGATTCCGCCCCATGGCAAGCATTGGTCGCCGCCGCGTGCTGACCTTGCTGCCGGCCCTGCTGGCCACCGGCCTGGGCACGGGCGCCTGCGCCGCCGACCCCGCCGACGTCGTCAGCCTGGACGAAGCGCGCAGCGCCCACGAAGCTGGCAAGGCGCTGCTGATCGACATCCGCGAACCCGTCGAGCACAGCACCGGCATTGCCGCCGGTGCCCGCCTGCTGCCGATGCGCCAGCTCGAAACCCGCTGGCGCGAAGTCCCGAACGACCCGGCGCAGCCGGTGCTGCTGATCTGCAACACGCAGAACCGCTCGCAGGCGACGCTCAAGGCGCTGCGCCGGCAGGGTTACCAGAACGTGCGCTATGTGAACGGCGGCATGGCCGAGTGGGCGCGCCGCGGCTGGCCCATGGTCAAGCCCTGAGCGGTCAGTAGGCGGCCAGCGTTTCCGGCCCGCGCGCGGTGGCGAAACTGCGCTCGACGCGCCGGCCGGGCAGGTCGAT
>JAUSQH010000219.1 GCA_030652895.1 Alphaproteobacteria bacterium | reverse complement strand
TCACGTCCTGCTTATCAAATGTCGGCCGTATCCCCAGATTTGCGACGCCATCATATAATCCGGCGCCGGCGCCTTCCAAAACCTCTACACGGACGGCATAAACACCGTGCCTGGGCTCCAGACACTCATTAAGGTGCACATTCGCGGTGGGAAAGCCAATGGTGCGGCCACGCTGATCGCCGTTCTGCACGGGCCCGACGATGCTCCACCAATGGCCGAGCAGTTCTGCCGCGCGGCGGGGCCGCCCTTCACGCAGATGCTTGCGGATCAGTGAAGACGAATAGGGTTCGCCCGAAGATGTAGTATGCACGGCGCTGGTGATGCCGACGCCGAACCCGGCCTTCGCTCCTTCGCGAATTAAAAAGGCCGCATCACCTTCACGGTTTTGGCCGAAACGAAAATCATAACCGACAACGATATGCGTGACTCCCAGACCTTCAACCAGAATGCGTGTAACAAAATCCTGGGCCGGGCGTGCGGCAAGCTCCGCATCAAAGTGTTCGACATACAATAAATCTATGCCCAGACTCTCCAGCAGTCTGGCTTTTTCCTGCAACGGCGTCAGGCGGAATCGCGGAGCCTCTGGCTCAAAGAACTCTCTCGGGTGCGGCTCAAACACCAGCGCCCCCAGCGGACAGCCTTTGTCACGCGCAATATTCGCCGCTTGAGCGAGAACCGCGCGATGCCCCAGATGCACGCCGTCAAAGTTCCCGATGGCGACTACCGCCCCCCGGCATTCAGGCGGCAACTCGTTGATATCCCGCACAAGGCGCATGGCAGCCCTTTATAACTTTATACTTCTAAGCCGGTGGAAAGCTTTACACGAGCACGGGTTTTCGCTCAAGTGCGCACGAGAACGTCCCGCAGCGTATAGAAAATATGCATCAATTCGGGACGTAATTAACATTTTCTTCAAGAAACATTCCTATTGTGACGCTTACTGGCGCATGTGGGGCTGACCGAAAATCCGCCGGTCGTGGACTTTTAACGATTTCAGACTGAGGACAAAAACATGGCTGTCGATCTTTCGATGCAGGTGCTTGTGGTTGACGATTACAAGACGATGATCCGCATCATCCGCAATCTGCTGAAGCAACTGGGATTTGAAAATGTGGATGAAGCTGAAGACGGCTCTGCCGCTTTGGCGAAAATGCGCTCCAAGCAGTATGGGCTTGTCATTTCCGACTGGAACATGGAGCCGATGACTGGTTTTGAGCTGCTTAAGGAAGTGCGGGCTGACGACCGGCTCAAGGAAACGCCATTTATCATGGTGACCGCTGAATCCAAGACCGAAAATGTTGTGGCAGCGAAAAAGGCGGGTGTGAACAATTACATTGTCAAACCTTTCAATGCCGCGACCCTGAAGGGAAAAATGGCGTCCGTATTGGGTGAATTTTAACAAATTACCGATCCAGGCCGCGTGCCGGCTGGAAGAGGGGAGTAATATGGCGCTCAATACGGCGGAACTGCCGAGACGCATCGACGAATTGGTTCACCTGCTGCGCAGTCGTGATGAACGTTCGATTTCCCTTGTGGACGTAGCGTCTGTAACCGGAATTCTGATCTCGACGATGCAGGCTTATTTCACGTCCATTGATACGAGCATCTATACCGAGTTTGCAGAGCTTTCCAAATATATTGACCAGGCGCGCAAGGACATTGCCTCCCTGCAACCTGCTGATCTGAGCGAAGAGCATATCCCGCGCGCTGGACAGGAACTGGATGCAATAGTTGAATCCACGGAAGCCGCGACCAATACGATTATGCAGGCAGCGGAAGAGATTATGGCCGCGGACACCAGCGACTCGTCTGCTTATCATGAAGTGGTGGGCGATGCCGTTATGCGGATATTCGAGGCCTGCTCGTTTCAGGACATAACCGGCCAGCGCATCAGCAAGGTGGTCGAAACCTTCACCTACATAGAATCGCGGTTGAATAAGGTCGCGAAACTGATCGAAGGCGTAGAGGGATTGACGCCAGACACCATACCCGAAGAAACTACCGCTGCGGTGCGCAAACGCGAACTGATGCTCAACGGGCCGCAGCTGAAAGGCGATGGCAAGGATCAGGACGAGATAGATGCGCTTATGGCAGGCAGTTCGAAAGCCGCTGCTCCAGAAACTGCCGTGGCGGATAAGGCTGTAGTGAACGGACGTACGATGGCGCCAGTTCATGGAACGGCGGATGATAGTTTCGATCAGAACGATATTGATTCGATGTTTAACTAGTCGGAGTTTAAAGCAGCGCCACGCCAAACAGGGCGCCGTGAAAATACACTAATAGTCCAACAGCCAGCAAAGCAACCATCGGTCGCCACCAGCCGACCTCGGACGAGACAAACTGGTTGCGCCCTTGCGCAATTGCCAGAAAGGGAATGATAGAGGTCGCGCTGGCGAAACCCGGCCACTGGCGGGCAAAAGCTTTCGCTTTCTTGGCGTCAATCAGGCGCGGCCCAAGACCCGCCAGCACACAGAATGTCCCAAAGAACGCCAGGGATGCGGTGTCGGGGTTCAGCAGCATATGCGCCGCCGCCCACAGTGCAAAGCCAATCATGAACGGATGCCGGGTGATCCGCACAACACCCCGAGCGGGAGTTGGCGATTGCAGCAAGGCCTCCTGATCGACCGTGGTTGGATTGGGGCTGAAAACGCCAAGCGCAGCAAGCCATATTCCGGCCATGGATGCGATCACCGCTGCGAATATCAGGGCCCCAGGCGTTTGCCACAGTGCGGCGCGCTCGGCATTCACATAGGCCCAGATCAGCCAGACAAGTCCCGCCAGCGACAGCAGCGAAAAAACCCCCTGATAAGGCCGCGCGCCGACGCGCTGAATAATCCAGCCGCGCAACGGCGTGCTGGAAACGAAAATATGGATACCGATAAAGAACAAACCGGCGGCAACCAGCATACCCATCCTGAATTCCCCTATTTTCTGTTAACCCTCTGCACGAGCAGCAGGCCAATGCCGTTGCACCAGATCACGGCCAGCCTGCGTCAACCGGCACACCAGCCAGTCGGGCTTGACCGGATTGGCGAACCAGTGTTCGGCCCAGCCATTGGCAATGCAGATTTGAATGATCGCAGGAGAAATTTCCTGCCCGCGCCGGTCAAACAAAGGCAACTTGCCGCCTGGTTCGCGTATGCCGCGGCGCAGATAGGCCAGCTCCGCCCGGGTCGGGACAGGTTGCGCCGCGCTATGTGCAACGTGCTCTGACATGCGCCAACTTAGTCCCCCGATTTTCGAGACGGCCGAGCCTTTACCTCGCGCAGCGTCCATTCCACGGCTTGACGCATCACCTTGCCTAGCGTTTCGTCAAAGCTTTGCACGATAGCGGTAATCTCTTTTCCCGACGCCGGCTCTATCTGATCAAAGGTGCGCGATGCGACAATCCGTGCTTCCGGCATTTTGATCAGTTTTACGTTAAGCCGCACATGGATTTGCGGATGACCGCCTGCCTCGAAATATTCCGCCTGAAATTCCCGTAATTCACTTTTGATGCTGAAATCCGCGCGCAGTCCAATGGACTGCCGGCCCACCGCTACGATCTTGCCGGTGTTTTCAAACGACTCCCCTAACAATATCTGCACCATGCGCGGCGCCCGGTCCACCCAGCGCGCGCCAGCAAAATACTTGATCTCAAGCGGCGAAGGCCGCAACGCTATGCGGTCTGTGTCGATACCACGGGCGGAACTGGGTTCTTCCACCACCAATTGCAGATCGATCTTTGGCAGGTTCTCATCGAAGGTATTTTTGGGCGACAGCTCATAAATATCGGGCGCGGGACCACTTCCCGGCAGCTTCAGCAATCCGCACGCGGACAAGCCCGCGGTCATTGCGAGGATTCCGGCGATTTTCCCCCAGCGTCTCATGCGCGTCGTCATTCCGGCCTATACTCCGATGCTGAATTTCCAAGAAAGAAGCGTGCGGGATCGCTTTCCAGGCGTTGCGCCACGCGGTCGAGAGTCGTCATCAATCGTCTTGCCTCGATCGCAAAAAT
This sequence comes from Alphaproteobacteria bacterium, assembly GCA_030652895.1. Classification (GTDB taxonomy): domain Bacteria; phylum Pseudomonadota; class Alphaproteobacteria; order UBA11222; family UBA11222; genus UBA11222. The sequence goes on along the minus strand of JAUSQH010000219.1, from coordinate 7,699 downwards.
CGTAAATTCGCGCAAGCCGCGATCACCGAAATCGTTAATTGCGGATTTGTTGTCCTTGACGATGCCAGTCATTTCGTCTGTCAGTGCGCTTGCGGAATGCGCGGCGTTCCCCGCCTCCTTCAGAAAATCACGCACGTCCGTATTGAGCGTGGTCTCCGCCTGAATACTGAGTTTATCCAGCCGCGCGGTCAGGGCGTTGAGATTACCAGACACACCCGAAAAATCGCTGCTCATTTTGTTAGCGTTGACGATCAATTCGTCAATTTCCTTGGATCTGCCGGCGATACTGCCCGAAACCGTCTCGGCGTTTTTAAGGATAGCGCTGATGGCCTGGCGGTTATCGGTGTCAACAAGCAGATTGAGGCGTTCCAGAAACAGGCCGGCATTTTCCAGAATACGCGGGGCGCCGGAAAACAACTCCTCCAGCCCCGATTTACCCGAAGGGATGATCGGGACGTCCTGACCCGGCCCCGCCATCAAGGGTGGCGCGCCGGTGGCGCCGCTGCTGATCTGAACAAAAAGCACGCCTGTAATGCCAAAAAACTCAAGACTGGCCTGCGAGGCGGAATTAACCGGGGTATTGGCGTCAATTTCAACTCTGACGCGGACAAATTTGGGGTCTTTTTCGTAAATGCGGATTTCCTTTACCTGACCCACGCGCACGCCCTGATAGCGGACATCCCCGGCAACGTTAAGACCGGTCACCGAGCCCTCGAAAAGAATGTCATAATATGAAAAGCGCTGGTCGATCTCTGTCCCCGCCAGCCATAGAATAAAGGCGAAAGCGGCCCCGATTACCGCAAGGGTGAAGGCTCCGATTAGAACGTGATTAGCCTTTGTTTCCATTTACTTATTGCTCTTTTGCCTGTAACGCGGCGCGGCCGCGCGGGCCATGGAAATATTCCTGCACCCACGGGTGGTCGAAGCTTAACATCTGGCCCATATCGCCTGTCACGATAACATGTTTTTCGGCGAGTACGGCAATGCGATCACAGATCGCGTGCAACGTGTCCAGATCATGGGTCACCAGGAACACGGTCAGACCCAGCGCCTGTTGAAGCTCTTTGATCAGCGCATCAAACGCCGACGCCCCGATAGGGTCCAGCCCAGCGGTGGGTTCGTCTAGAAATACGATCTCGGGATCCAGCGCCAGGGCGCGCGCCAGACCAGCGCGTTTGCGCATGCCACCCGAAAGTTCGGACGGGTATTTCGTTCCGGCGTCCGGCGGCAGGCCAACCATGGCGATCTTCATGGCGGCAATTTCGTCCATGAGAGCTTTGGGAAGTGCAAGATGTTCGCGCATCGGCACTTCGATATTCTGAGCGACGGTCAGCGAAGAGAACAAGGCGCCATTCTGGAAAAGCACACCCCAGCGTCGCTCGATAGCCCGCCGTTCCGCGCTTTCAAGCGCATCAAGGTCTTTGTCAAAGACCTTGATAGTCCCCTTTTTCTGATGGTTCAGCCCGATGATTGTGCGTAACAGCACCGATTTACCGGTGCCCGAACCGCCAACAATCCCCAGCACCTCGCCCCTGTATATGTCCAGATCAAGTTCGTCATGAATCACCGTGGCGCCAAAGGCGGTTTTCAGCCCGCGAATGGAAATTATGGGTTCGCGTTCCTGCTGTGGGCTCAAAATCCAATCACCGCAAAATAGATAGAGAAAATCGCATCCACTACAATTACCATGAAAATCGACTCGACCACGGCCTTGGTTGTTAATTGTCCCACAGATTCGGCGCTGCCTTTCACCTGCAGTCCCTCGAAGCACCCGACCAGGCCAATCATCAGGGCAAAGAATGGCGCCTTGATCATACCAACCCAGAAATGCGCCAGCGGCACCCACTCGTTCAGCCGTTGCAGATACAACGCAGGCGTTATGTCCAGCACGACCCAGCACATTACCGCACCGCCAAGAAGCCCCATTATGTCCGCAATAAAGCCAAGCATCGGAAGCGCGATAATCAGCGCCAGCACACGCGGCAGCACCAGCATTTCCATCGGGTCCAACGCCAGTGTCCGCATGGCGTCAATTTCTTCGTTCAACTTCATGGAACCGATCTGCGCCGTGAAGGCGCTGCCGGAACGCCCGGCGATGATGATGGCGGTCAGCAGAATGCCAATTTCGCGCAATACGGAAATCGCCACCAGTTCTACCGTGAATATTTCCGCGCCGAACTGGCGTAACTGGGTCGCCCCCTGATAGGCCAGCACGACCCCGATCAGAAACGAAATCAGCGCCACGATGGGTACCGCGTTGAAACCCACCGCTTCCAAATGATAAACCAGCGGCGTTCCGCGTAATCGGCGGGGGTTGGCGATCGTACGCCCCAGAGTCGCCATGAGCAAACCGAGAAAACCCAGCAGGGCGCGCGCCTCATTCACGGCATCGGCCATGGTTTCACCAATTTCCGCCAGCACCACAACCACAATATTGGATTGGCGCGGTTCCACCGAGCCAGGCGCATCATTGGCCTCGACCCGGGCGAGCAAGGCGGTATGATCCGGCTGCACATTGATATATTCCACTTGCAGCCCCTCAGCCCGCAGCGTCTTGCGGGTGCGATGCAGAACCCAGGCCCCTGCCGTGTCCAGCCGTTCCAGCGCCGCCAGGTCCAGCGCGACTGCGGGTTTACCGGACGGGCGCCATTGGCGTAACGCGGTATCTGCCTCCGCCAGCCCCGCAATAACCCAGCGGCCCTGAATCTCTGCGCGCGCGCCCTCCGGTGTATCGGAAAATTTCAGGCTCGCAAACTCCCCCGTCTGAGTCATTGGAAATCCATTTACTTAACGTACGTAACAATAATTTCTTATTATGCACCTGTTTCCAGCGCAATGGGAAGGAATGCATCTGCCTAATTTTTAACCAGTTTGGCTATTTTATAATCAATTCAGCGTTTTGAAACATTGCCCAATCATACCAAATAGCGCGAATTTAGTATTTGGTAAGCATGGCATGCTCTTTGCGAATGTTCCCATGCAGTAGGCAGTTTTAGCTACAACAGGGGACCAAACATGAGAAAACACATTCGTAGTACGGTCATGGCGGCAGCCGTGGCGGTGCTAGGGGCAGTAACGCCAATTAAGGCAGCAATGGCGGCCGATGACACTATTAAAGTCGGTGTATTGCATTCACTATCCGGCACTATGGCAATCAGCGAGACCACGCTGAAAGACACCATTTTGATGATGATCGACGATCAGAACAAAAAGGGTGGTTTGCTTGGCAAGAAACTGGAGGCAGTCGTCGTGGACCCAGCGTCCAATTGGCCGCTGTTTGCCGAAAAGGCCCGCGAACTGATCCAGGTGAAAAAGACCGACGTCGTCTTCGGGTGCTGGACCTCGGTGTCACGCAAGTCCGTATTACCGGTATTTGAAGAACTGAACGGTCTGCTGTTCTATCCGGTGCAGTACGAAGGCGAGGAGTCCTCGCGCAACGTGTTTTATACGGGCGCTGCGCCAAACCAGCAGGCGATCCCGGCTGTCGAATATCTTATGAGCAAGGATGGCGGTGAAGCCAAGCGTTGGGTTCTGCTGGGTACGGACTATGTGTACCCGCGCACGACCAATAAAATTCTGCGCGCATTCCTGCATTCCAAAGGCGTGGCGGACGCCGACATCATGGAGGAATATACGCCGTTCGGCCACTCCGACTGGCAGACTATCGTTACGAACGTGAAGAAATTCGCGTCTGAAGGTAAAAAGACCGCGGTGGTGTCCACTATCAATGGCGACGCCAATGTGCCGTTCTACAAGGAACTGGGCAATCAGGGCATCAATGCGGAAGACATTCCGGTTGTCGCCTTCTCGGTCGGTGAAGAGGAACTGGCCGGTCTTGATACCGCGCCGCTGGTGGGTCATCTGGCGGCATGGAATTATTTCATGTCTGTTGACGCGCCCAAAAACGCCGAGTTCATCAAGCAGTGGCACGACTTCATCAAAGATCCAAAGCGCGTGACCAATGATCCGATGGAAGCCCATTATATTGGCTTCAAGATGTGGGTGCAGGCTGTGGAACAAGCCGGTACAACAGATGTGGACGCCGTGCGCCAGGCCATGTACGGCCAGAAAGTCAAGGCTCCCAGCGGCTTTGAAAGCGTCATGAACACCAATCATCACCTGTCCAAGCCGGTTTTGATCGGCGAAATCCAGGACAATGGCCAGTTTGACATCGTATGGCGCACCGATGGCCCGATCGTTGGCGACGCCTGGTCCGATTTCATTCCGGAAAGCAAGAAGCTGACGGCGGACTGGACATTCCCGTGGGTATGTGGCAACTGCGAAAAGCCGAAATACACCGTCAACTAGTATAGCAGTTCATCTAGACACTAATATTGGGGGCCGGTCATATGTCTGCGGGCGTGAGGCCGGCCCCGTCGTATCTATTGATCCAACATCTATTGTTCCAGAAAAAGAAAAACGTGATACGCCATGGCTTTTTTTAACGCCCTGAAAATTTATGCACTTCTTTTGTGTATACTGTTTATGCCGTTACATGCCTTTGCACAGACGCAGGCGGATATGCCTGGACTTATCCATCAGCTCACGGATAAAAGCCGCAGTACACAAGCCGAAGCCGTTGACGCATTGACCGCCACTGGTGATCCTGTTGTCATTGCGCCGCTTGATGCGCTGCTGAATGGTAATCTCTACACCCGTAAATCTGACGGCAGCGTCTGGATCACCACGGCCACTGCCACCGGCTTTGACCTGCGCGATCCACTGACGGGTGCGGATGGCGGCAGCGTTGCCGCAGGCGAAATGTCCAAGGCCAAAATCACCAATGCCATTCGTACAAGGCTGCGCGGCTCGATTGGCCGCATGTCGCTGCTTGGCCCCGATCCCAAACTACGCAGAGAGGCGGCCGACGCCATCTTCAAAAACGGCGCGCGCGAAAGTATACCGTTGCTGGAAGCCGCATTGGAAAAGGAAACGGATGAGACTGTGATCCGGCGGATGCAGCGCGCGCTGGCGGGCGTTCATCTGGATCAATCCGATGACACCCAGGTCCGCCTCAAGGCGATTGAAACCCTTGGCGCGTTCACCGACCAGGATGTGCGCGCCTTACTCAATACTGCTCTAAAGCAAAGTGATGAAAGCGTACGCGCCGCCGCCAAAAAAGCGCTTGCGGGCGTTGAAAGTCGTCTGGAGTTCTGGGGCATGGCGGAAGGCCTGTTCCATGGGCTGAGCCTAGGTTCGGTGCTGCTGCTGGCGGCGATCGGCCTGGCCATTACATTTGGGGTGATGGGCATTATCAACATGGCGCATGGGGAAATGGTGATGATCGGCGCCTATACGACCTTCATGGTGCAGGAGGTGATCCGTAACTCTTATCCTGGCCTGTTTGACGCCTCGCTGTTTATCGCCATTCCTGCGGCGTTCATGGTGTCGGGCATGGTGGGCATCGCTATTGAACGCGGCATTATCCGTTTTCTGTACGGGCGGCCACTGGAAACGTTGCTGGCGACCTGGGGTGTCAGTCTTATCCTGCAACAAACTGTGCGCTCGATCTTTGGTCCGACCAACAAGGATGTGGGAACGCCAAGCTGGATGAGCGGCGCGATGGAGTTCGATAGCGGTCTCGCGCTGACCTACAACCGGGTGGCGATCATTGTTTTCTCGCTGATGGTGCTGGGGTTGCTGGTGCTGGTGATGCGCAAGACGTCACTTGGATTGCGCATGCGTGCGGTGACGCAGAACCGTGCTATGGCCAACAGCATGGGTATTCGCACCGGCACGGTCGATGCGCTGACCTTTGGCCTTGGCTCGGGCATTGCCGGTATTGCTGGCGTTGCGCTGAGCCAGATCGATAATGTCAGTCCCAATCTGGGACAAAGCTACATCGTCGACAGTTTCATGGTGGTGGTGTTTGGCGGCGTCGGCAATTTATTGGGCACGTTCTTCGGCGCCATGAGCCTGGGCCTCGTGAACAAATTTCTGGAGCCGTTTGCAGGCGCGGTGCTGGGCAAGATATTTATTCTGATTGCCTTGATCCTGTTCATTCAGTACCGCCCGCGCGGCATGTTCGCGCTCAAGGGCCGCGCGGTGGAGAATTAAATCATGCGCGCAAATCCAAGTTTTATACTGTCGCTGCCGCTGGGCGGAAAAATTCTGCTGGCGCTGATGCTGGGCGCAGCGTTACTCGTGCCGCTGCTAAATCTGCTGACGCCGGTAGATTCATTTTTTCATGTGCCGACCTATCTGGTCAGCCTGATGGGAAAATATATCTGCTATGCGCTGCTGGCGCTCAGCGTTGATCTGGTATGGGGCTATTGCGGCATTCTAAGTCTGGGGCACGGCGCGTTTTTCGGGCTCGGCGGTTACGCCATGGGCATGTATATGATGCGCCAGATCGGCACGCGCGGCGTCTATGGCAATGCGGACCTGCCGGATTTCATGGTGTTCCTGAACTGGAAGGAACTGCCCTGGGCCTGGTATGGCTTTGACATGTTTGGGTTTGCGATGCTGATGGTTGTGCTGGTTCCGGGCGCGCTGGCGTTTTTGTTCGGCTGGTTTGCCTTTCGCAGCCGCGTCACCGGGGTCTATCTCTCGATCATCACGCAGGCCATGACCTATGCGCTGATGCTGGCGTTTTTCCGCAACGATATGGGCTTTGGCGGCAATAACGGCCTGACCGATTTCAAGGATATTCTTGGTTTCGATATACAGGCCGACGGTACGCGCTCGGTGCTGTTCGCGCTTAGCGCTTTGGCGCTGGCGGGCGGCTATCTGCTGTGTGCGATGATCGTGCGCTCGAAACTGGGCCGTATTCTAGAAGCCATACGCGATGCGGAAAGCCGTGTGCGGTTTCTTGGTTACCAGGTGCAGTACTACAAACTTTTCGTGTTCACCTTTTCCGCCATGCTGGCGGGTGTCGCGGGTGCACTTTATGTGCCCCAGGTGGGGATCATCAACCCAACTGAATTCACCCCGGCCAACTCCATTGAAGCGGTGATCTGGGTGGCGGTTGGCGGGCGCGGCACATTGTACGGTGCGGCGCTGGGCGCGGTGCTGGTCAATTACGCCAAAAGCTATTTCACCGGCGCACTCCCCGAGGTCTGGCTGTTCATGCTGGGGGGCCTGTTTGTGCTGGTGACATTGCTATTGCCCAAGGGCATTGTCGGTCTGGTGAACCAGTTCACCTCCCGTACGGTGCGCAGCCCATTACGCTTTCTCTATGCGGGAAAACAGCCATGAATACGTCCCGCACCGATGTTATGCTGTATCTCGACGGGGTCAGCGTCAGTTTTGACGGTTTCAAGGCGCTGAACAATCTCAGCCTGGTGGTGCACGCGGGCGAGATGCGCGCCATTATCGGCCCCAACGGCGCGGGCAAGACAACGATGATGGATGTGATTACCGGAAAGACCCGCGCCGATGAAGGCCAGGTTTTTTTCAACGGCGATATCGATCTGCGCAAACTGGATGAAGCCGCGATCGCCAATCTGGGCATCGGGCGAAAATTCCAGAAACCCACAATTTTTGAAAATCTGAGCGTGTTTGAAAATCTGGAGCTGGCGCTGAAATGCGACCGGCGCGCCTTCACGTCGCTGTTTTTCAGGCTGAATGCGGCACAGCGCGCGCGCATCGACGAGGTACTGAACATCATTTCGCTGCCTGCACAGGTGGCCATGCAGGCCGGATCTCTGAGCCATGGGCAAAAACAGTGGCTGGAAATCGGCATGCTGCTGATGCAGGA